>NZ_JACJOR010000181.1:0-13546 GCF_014695615.1 Leptolyngbya sp. FACHB-711 | reverse complement strand
TGCTCTGGCACACTTCAAAAAGAAGGATTCGATCGAGTTCCTGTTCTATTTCAAAAGGAAGGTTTTTTCGTGGATTTAGAGGCGCTAGACTGCCTCGATTAGGGTGAATGAAATGATCAAGTAGTTCAGGAGCATTGTCATGGGTCTCAAACATTTGCCCTGGCTAGGTGGATTTTTGTTGCTTTTAACCGGCTGCGCGATCGCTTCCGCCACTGAATCGCTATCCTTCAGCTCTTCGGAAACAACATCCCCTGCCCAAACAGTTGCACAGTCAACCCCTTCAGCAGACACAACTTCTAGCAGCGCTCATCTTTTACTGGGTAACCCGAGTGATGCAAAGGCTGATGTTGCCAGCCCTGAAAATTACCTCATGATTAAGCCTGAATATGCCTTATCCTACAGTCGTAGCAAAGGCATTCCCAATTGGGTGAGTTGGCAACTGAGTCAGGCGTGGCAAGGCGATGCTCCACGGCAAAACAATTTCCGCTCAGATACAACTCTTCCAACGGGTTGGTATCGAGTGACAACGACAAACTATACCTATAGCGGGTTCGATCGTGGACATATGACGGCGTCAGAAGATCGAACTGCGATCATTGAGGTAAACTCTGCAACTTTTTTGATGACCAACATCCTGCCCCAATCCCCAGACAATAATCGTGGTCCCTGGGCGGTTTTGGAAGAGTATTGCCGAACCTTAGTTAAACAGGGTAATGATCTCTACATCATTGCCGGAGGAAGTGGCATCGGGGGTATCGGGGAGAACGGTTCCATGTCAACCTTGGCATCTGGCAGGATTACTGTCCCTGCTAACACTTGGAAAGTCGTAGTTGTTCTTCCAGCAGGGGGCGGGATTGGGGGAATCAATAACAATACGCGAGTGATTGCTGTCAACATGCCGAACAGCCAGGGAATCAGAACGACAGATTGGCGCAGCTTTAGAACGTCGGTTGACCAGATTGAAGCCACAACTGGCTACAACTTCTTGAGCAATGTATCGGAAGCTTTGCAAGAGACGCTTGAATCCAAAGTCGATACGCAATAGCTCTAAGTCTCAATGACCTTGGTGGATATGCCTACCAGGTCGTTGGCGTGCTGACCCACAATATAAACATCAATCTCAATGTGACCAACTCGATACACCTTTATGTTGGTCAGGTTACTGGCGAGCGTATTCTCCAGAGTTTTGAAGCGATCTGCAATCTCTTGTTCTTCCGAGCCAAACCATCCCGAGGTCGGTCTAAAGAATTCAGACAACTCCATCACTTGAACTGAGGCATCTGCCGGATGTCCTGTTTGCTGAGCGACCTGTTCGGGAGTAAGACCGTCACTGGCTTGTCCTTCCCAGATAAACACCTCAAATGATGACTCTGACTCGCTTAAATACACCAAGCCTTGAGAAGCTTCTTTTAATTGAATCAAGAGGTTTGTACTGGTCTCAGTGTCGCTCATACTTCACCCTAACGCTTTGAAATCGACTATAGAATCCGTTTGAGATCTATGCACTTGCTAACCGCTTGAGCATTAATCGGATAAAACATAGGTTAAGCTTTGCTCTGGCATGGTCAAGCGTTCGCTCAAAATTCTTAACCAAACTCTTGCACCGCTCCATCCAGGCATTCGACCGCTCCACGATCCACCGAGTTGCTACAGGGACAAAGCCCGTTTTCCCTTGTGCTGCCTTCTCCGCTTTCGTCGGCTTTGGGGCGAGTTCAAAGCGAATCTTGGTCATAATCTGGGGGTAGAGTTGCTGCAAGGCAGCGATAAGCTTGTCCGGGTGATATCCGTGGTCTAGCAGAATTGTAATCTTGGGGATATTAACTGGCTTGGTGCGAAAGTAATCTAAGTTGCAACTGAGCAGTTCAATCAACCCTTGATCATCTGAAACATTTGCCCTAGTGCAATGGGTGAAGAAGGGAAACCCCAATGTATCAATGGCTAGATGGCGTTTGATGCCGTTAGTGCATTTGTAGTGACAAAAGCCTTTGGATGCCATACTCGCGTTGCAAGTGTTTTTGACCGCTTGTGAGTCAATGATGAGCAGACGGGTCCATTTCGGTTTTTTTTACGTTGGCTCGAACTTGTTGATGTAACGTTGCCAAGATGCAGTCAAGGACACCTTCAGAGCGCCATTGAATGCAAGTGCCAGAAGACCGTGGAATAAGGCGGCAGGTCTTTGGGCAAGTCACACCAATTGCAGCCGTTTTTGAGTTGATAGAAGATACCGTCTAAAATTTGTCGTTTTGTCCACTTGGGCGGTCGAGTTTGCTTCTTTTGGGGCAGCAACGGTTCAATGAGTTCCCATTCTTTGTCGGTTAAGCTGCTGGAGTATGGTATTTATGTTTGAGGTTAACCCATCTCAAAAGGATCCCAAATAGGTTCTATAGGCTGTAGCGATCGCTATTAAGGCTTCACACCGAGTCATCAAGCCACCCGCAACTAGGGCAATCCCCGTGATATTGATCTGGCTGATCTGGGACGATCGGGATCTCACATGTAAGACACCCCTGAAACCCTGAAAGAGCTAACCCTATGCTAGTTCAGGTTTAGAAACCAATAAAAAATGAGCCTTTGAGAATGCTTTGCAAGGGTTAGCTTTTATCCTGTCGAAATCCCTGAAACATTTTTTCTGAGGGTGGAAGATGCAGCGATATCACACCTTTCACTCTCAAAGCAACAGATTTCCATGCGGGATAATTTTACGGCTTATCTTTTCATTCTCGACCCATCGCTTTTTCAATCTTCCTGATTTGAGTATCAACATCTCCATCTTGCTTGAATGCTTGCCAAGCTTCAGCAATCAAAGCGTCGAGCGATCGTAAGTCACCGGGAGCTAAGTAGTCAAAGTCACCAACATCGTAAGCTTGAGCGATCGAGGCGAGATATTCTTGTTGTTGTTCTCGTGTAGTCATAAATAAACCTTATAAAAAACAAGGATCTTTATCCTTTGAGTTTATTTATACCTGATTCCATCTGGATCACACATCCTCCAATTCTGTGAGATTTCAACGTTGGCAGGGTAGACCTATTTAGGGCAACAAGCCTTATATCGAGTCATTCACCTATCCACAACGGGAGCAATCCCAATGAGGTTGAGCAGGCTCACCGATCGATCAAGCGAATTGTGAAGCCGATGATGGGATTGAACGTCTTCAATCCGGCAAGAAGAACGTTGAGTGGAATTGAAGCGATGAATATGATTTGCAAAGGACAAGTGAATGGTATTGACAAAGGGGATATTGCATCTCAGGTTAGATTTAATGATGGCAACCGTATGCCCCTGTTCTAGCAATTGCTGGGCTAAACCCCACCCCATCATCCCTGCACCACCGATGATCCCGTTCATCGTTAAACCATTAAAGAATGAATATTACAGATTACTATAGGCGTTTCAACTACCGAAGGTTGCGGATTAATGGAGCGTGAAAACCCAGTGAATCAGTTCCTTTCAACCACTAGTAATCTCAACATTGTGATCAATGATTTGATTTATCATGACAACAATTTTTTCACTATTGGTCTTTGTTTTATCGGGTCTGTGTGAGATTGGGGGCGGCTACCTGATTTGGTTATGGCTACGTGAAGGAAAAAGCATCTGGTTAGCAATGGTTGGCGCTATTTTGCTGACAACCTACGGATTTGTTGCAACGCTTCAACCCGCGAATTTTGGACGAGCCTATGCCGCTTATGGCGGTATCTTTATCATGCTGTCAATCCTTTGGGGATGGCGAATCGATAATGTTGCTCCCGATCGCTTGGATTGGGTTGGAGCGACCATTATCCTAGTGGGTGTCCTGATCATGATGTACGCTCCAAGAGTTTAAGACAGAAGATGGAAGAGTCACTAGGAGGGTAGTTTGAGGGGTAGTTCAACTTGAAACGTTGAACCTTGACCGATGACGCTCTTTACATGAAGATGCCCACTGTGAGCCTGAACAATCTGTTGAGCGATCGCTAACCCCAGTCCAGAGCCACCGCTGTCGACCGATCGCGCCGTATCAACCCGGTAAAAGCGATCGAAGATATAGGGTAAGTCCACTTCTGGAATTCCGATTCCGGTATCAATGACTTGAATCACGGCCCAACCTGGATGGGGAACAAGTCGCAACCGCACTGACCCACCTGTAGAAGTGTATTTACAAGCATTACTGAGCAAGTTTTCAATCACCTGCCTCAACAAATCAGGATCAGCCCAGACCTTAATCGCTTGTTCTGGCTGCTCATATTCAAGTTGAATGTCTTGTGCTTCTGCCAGTACCCGAAATTGGGGAACGATTTCCGCTAGAAATTGATTGAGGGTGAGCAGTTTGAACGACTCAGGCGCGAGCTTTCCCTGATGACGCGCTAGGAGCAACAGATTATTCACCAGAGAACCCATTGATTTAGCACTATCTACGATATTTTCTAGGGATGGCTGGAACCGGGAATCATCTGATGCAAGCATCAACCCTACCTGAGCATTGGTCAAGATGGCAGAAAGGGGCGATCGCAACTCGTGGGAGGCATCGGCTGTAAAGCGTTGAAGCTGTTGATAAGACTGCCGAATGGGCTGCATGGCAATTCCACTCAATAGCCAACCCGCTAAGCCAATCAACCCCAATGCGATCGGCACTGCCAGGGTTAGTGCAATCTGAAGCTCTTGCAACTGATTGTGGGTTTCTGTTAGGGGCGTTGCAACCTGAAGGTAGCCCAGCGTCCCTGTTCGCCCCTCAACAGGTAGCGTAATCTGGCGCAACCAGCGATGCTGCAACAAGGGATCAGCCGGTTGAATCGTTTGATAACCCGGAGAAGTATTGAGCTGATTGGCAGGGGCAGCCCCAAAGAAACGAACCAAGCGTCCTTGGGCGTTGTACCAACGCACATAGATCAAATCCTCAGCCAGTGGGTGAGAACCACTCCCTAGTAGAGGAACATTGGTTAAATCGACCGCAGTTTGATTCTGGCGAACATCGTAATGAACGCTCGCCGCCATAATCCGGGTTTTGTCGAGCAGCAAGCGATCGAGTGCCTCTCGTTTGTCTTTCGCCTCAATCTGGTAAATGACTCCTGCAAACAACACAAGAATACTACCCATTGAGAGGGTAAACCAGCGGGCTAGATTGCGACGACTCTGATTAAACACATTCTGCTGTGAATAGGATGGTGATTCCGATAAAAATTAATTCTCCGGAGGAGACAGCCGATACCCCATTCCATAAATACTCTCAACCCAATCACTGGCTTCTACAGACTGTAAGCGTTGACGAAGTTTACGAACTAAAACGGTAATCGCATTGCTATCAGGCTCTGTCCCCCATTCCCATACGGCTTGCTCAATCTGGTTGCGGCTCAAGATCTGGCGAGGGTGACGCATAAAGTGTTCTAGCAATTGAAACTCACGGCTGGAGAGGGTGATAGATTTACCCTGTCTTTCTACAGTTAGCGAATCAAGATGGAGGTACAGATCTTCTAAATTCAGCGTGTCTCCAACCCATAAGGGAGATCGCCGCCTCAACGCCCGCACGCGTGCCATAAACTCAATTAAGTCAATGGGCTTTACTAAGTAGTCATCGGCTCCTGCATCTAACCCGGTCACTTTTTCAGAAGTTGTATCTCTTGCCGTAATCATCAAAACGGGAGCCGTTTTTCCCAGGGCACGATAATGCTGACAAAGATTTACCCCGCTGACATGGGGCAACATCCAGTCCAGAACCAAAAGATCATAGTCCTTCTCAGATAAAAGCCACTGAGCCGTTTTTCCGTCTTTGATACCATCTACGCTATGCCCTGCTTGAGACAAAGCAATCTGGAGTGGAAGTAGTTGTTTCGGGTCGTCCTCTACTAGCAATATTTTCATTTTTCCGCCCAGCCTTTCGATGGCTTGCAGTTCTAGCATTGAGTTCTGAGATGAGATTACACATCTCCTTAAAGCTAGATTTTAAGTAGCAGAAGGCTGTATTACAGTCAGGGAAAACGCTATTGAGGAGCATCGATCGAGGGTGATCAAACGCTGGTTACAGGCATCAGGTGCAGAATTTTGGTTGCCCCTCCCAGTGGTAGCAATAGCATTCTGGCTTGGCTCCAGCATTTTGACGGCTCAAGAATTGCAGCAATCTCAGCCAACTGCAACGAAGCTTCAGGCAGATACTCAGCTTAAAGCAGTTGTGTCTGTGAATATCCTGCTCATTAATGCTGTCATTAACAGAAACCAGAATATTACTCAGGTGAAGGTCGAAACAGCCGATTCGGTTTTGAAACGGATGGAATTAGAACTTGTCACAACAGACCCTAGCCAAATTGAAGCAGCGATCGCCAATGAGCTTCAGTTGTCGCGTCAAGATGTGCGCCAGCTAGTCCGTTACGAGATCATTGAGTAAATCTACTTCTGCCTCAATAAAGGATTTTAGGGCTTGTCGCTGTAGACCGTGTTCTCAAACGGCGTAGACCATTCAAATCTAGATAGCTGAACCCAACCTTAGAGAAAAAGGGCAGTACACAAAACAGCAATGTCTCAATTGTTTGGTTGACCCAGCCCAAACCAGAAGGACCAATTAACCAGGCGATCGGGTAGCTAATCCAAAATACCGTGAAATAGGCAACGAGCTTTGTATAAAGGGTGGAAAACTCCATCCCCTGACCCCGAGTCTTTGCCCGCAACGGCACCCAAATTCCCCAAAGAACCACGAGAAACGCAACAACACCGCAGGTATACCAAACAAAGCGTGTTTCATCTGTGGTAGATAAATCTGCGATTAGCCCGCTCCCAATCACAATCACTTGCGTTCCCATCAGCCCAGCAATCAGAGTCCAATCTTTGGCAATGTGATGCATCGCTGTCCACGATAACGACAGCAGCAGTAGGGGAGTGGTTACGAACCAATCGATGTAGCGGGCATAGTGCGTGATTTGTCCTGCTATCTCAACTTTTCCCTGCCCCATTGCCATTGCCATGTAGGCGAGTCCCGACCAGATGGGAATAAAGGTCGCAACTAAATACTCATATTTGGGCACCCCGCATGGATTGCGACTGAGAGCCATGAAATAAAGTGCCCCGATCACCATCGCGGTGACATAGACCCAGTGAAATATTGCTTGCCAGTCCATACGCTACTCCAATTCGCTTGCCTCTTACTTTGAAAGCCAAATGTGATCGAAAAGTGAGTGGTTAGAATCGAGTGATCATATTTAGTTCACTTTTCTCATCGACGCTAGAGGTAATGAGAAACAGTCTTGGGGCTGTGTGATTACCGAGTTCGAGTAGAGAAAACACAATGGTTGAAACACTGGCGAAACATCCAACACAGGATCAATGGCACCATCTGTCGGTGAAAGAGGTTGTTCAATCTTTAGAAACTGACCCTGATACAGGTCTTTCCACTCAGGAAGCAAAGGAACGGCGCGATCGCTTTGGTGCTAACGAACTGACTGCCCAGAAAAGCCAGAGTGCCTGGGTTCGTTTTCTCCAGCAATTCAACCAACCGTTGCTCTACATACTTCTAGCAGCAGGCATCGTCACCGCTTTTCTGCACGAATGGATTGATGCTGGAGTGATCTTCGGAGTCACGATCATCAATGCCGTGATTGGCTTTATCCAGGAGTCAAAAGCTGAGAATGCGATCGCCGCTCTCGCAGAATCCGTCACAACGGAAGCAACCATCCTGCGGGATGGACAAAAACAGGTCATTTCTTCCAGTGAACTGGTGCCGGGAGATTTGGTGCTGCTGGCATCAGGGGATAAAGTCCCGGCAGATTTGCGTTTGATTAAAGTTTTTGACCTCCAAATCGATGAGTCAGGCTTAACCGGAGAGTCTGTTCCTGTTGAGAAAAGCCTCACCCCACTGCCGCCAGACACTCCTCTGGCAGAACAGGCAAACATGGCTTACACCGGAAGCTTAGTCACTTTTGGACGGGGGCAGGGATTGGTTGTCGCCATTGGTGACAAGACTGAAACTGGGCATTTGTCCCAGATGATGCAGCAGAGCCACAGCCTGGAAACCCCTTTAACCCGAAAAATCGATCGATTTAGCAAAACCCTGCTATACGTCGTTCTGGCTCTGGCAACATTAACCTTTGCGGTGGGAGTCGCCCAAGGTTTCTCCTGGGTTGAGGTCTTTAAAGCAGCCGTTGCGCTCGCCGTGAGTGCCATTCCTGAGGGTTTACCCGCAATCCTGACAGTAACCCTGGCGATCGGGGTTTCCCAGATGGCAAAACATCATGCCATCATTCGCAAACTGCCAGCCGTTGAAACTTTGGGCAGTACCACCGTCATTTGTTCCGACAAAACCGGAACGCTCACCGAAAATCAGATGACGGTGCAGGAAATTTATGCCGGAGGGAAACTTTATCAGGTCAGTGGTGGCGGTTACGCGCCAGAGGGAGAGATCACACTCAAAGGACAGCCCATTGATTTAGCAGAAACGCCTGCTCTCTCTCAATGCCTGCAAGCAGGGCTACTATGCAACGACGCCCAAATTAAAGAGCAAGAGGGCAACTGGACAGTGGTGGGTAGCCCAACCGAGGGAGCCTTGGTAACGGCGGCTCGTAAGGCAGAGCTAATCCCAGAATCCCTGGCAGAAACCTTGCCGCGCAGGGCTACCCTATCGTTTGAATCTCAATTTCAGTACATGGCGACCTTACACAATCGGGCTTCCGAGCAGTTGATTTACGTCAAGGGTTCCATTGAGGCGATCCTCAAACGGTGTTACCAAATGGTCGATGCTGCGGGAAATTCAACCGCCCTTGATGCAACTGCAATCGAACAAATGGTCGATCGCCTGGCAAACCAGGGGTTAAGAGTGCTGGCTTTGGCAAAGAAAACTGCTGTCCGATCCAAATCCTCCCTTGAACATTCCGACATTGAGCGAAACCTGGTCTTCCTCGGACTTCAAGGCATGATTGATCCACCTCGCTCAGAAGCGATTCAAGCCATTCGCTCCTGCCAGTCTGCCGGAATCCAGGTGAAGATGATCACGGGCGACCATGCCAAAACAGCTGCTGCAATTGCTCAGCGCATGGGAATCAATCAAACACCGGATGCACCCATCTTCACCGGACGAGAACTAGCGGATATGAGCGAGATGGAACTGGCAAACGCTGTTGAACAAAGCAATGTGTTTGCCAGGGTTGCCCCGGAACAAAAGCTCCGCCTGGTCAAAGCACTTCAGTCAAAAGGTGAAATTGTCGCCATGACCGGGGATGGCGTGAATGATGCGCCCGCTCTGAAACAGGCAGACATCGGAACTGCGATGGGAATTACCGGAACCGAAGTCTCGAAAGAAGCGGCAGATATGATCCTGACGAATGATAACTTCGCCTCCATTGAACGAGCCGTAGAAGAGGGGCGCACCGTTTATAAGAATTTGCTGCGGGCGATCGCCTTCATCCTACCGGTCAACGGGGGCGAATCGATGACGATTTTAATCGCGGTATTTTTAGCAAGCCCCCTGCCCATTCTTCCGGTGCAAATCCTCTGGCTGAACATGGTGGGTTCGATCGCGCTATCTGTGCCACTGGCATTCGAGCCCCCCTCCCCCGACGTGATGCAAAACCCGCCTCGCCCAACGAATGAACCGTTACTCTCTCGTCGTCTGATTACCCGCATTCTGGCAGTTTCTGTATTCAACTGGATTGTTATTTTTGGCACCTTTGAATGGATCATTCGGACAACGGGCAACGAAGCCCTGGCGCGGACAATGGCAATTCAGGCATTGGTAGCAGCCGAAGCGTTTTACCTCTTAAGCATCAGCCGATTTGTCCCAGCTATCATTGCCAAAATGCGTGGTCGAACAGAATCCTTTGGTTATGCAGTCCTATTTGGCATTGGCGCAGCATTCCTATTTCAAACGCTGTTTAGCCAATGGAACGTAATGAATCAACTATTTGACACAGCAACGTTGAATTTAAGTCAGGCTCTCCTGTGCATTGCGATCGGCTTACCCATGATTGGTTTAGCCACACTGCTAAGGCGATTCGCTCCCCTCAAGTAGTTGCCCCAAGAGAGACAGCAACGGGTTTCCGATACTCCCCTGACATTAGAAAAATTACGACTGAACCCTTATCGATTGAATAAATCATGAAGACTAACAACCTCAAACAAGCAATTGGTGTTTTTCCAAATCAGGAAAAAGCAGAACAAGCACTGCTTGAGCTACAAAGCGTCAATTTTCCAATGCACCAAATCTCCGTAGTGACCAAAAATTTAAACGCGACCAAGAATTTAGTAGACAAAGCAAATCAGCTATCCATCACTCGTATAGAGGGGACAAAAGCAGGAGCCATACTAGGAAGTGTAGGAGTTGGATTAACGACACTAACAATTGGATTAGGAGTTTTATTAGTTCCTGGAGTAGGTCCAGCACTCGCACTTGATAGCATCCTGACAGCATTTTTAGGCAGCAGTGTTGCCTCTGCCGCAGGTGGGTTATACGGCGCATTTTTGGGATGCTTAGACCCTGAAAAGCAGGTCAAACTCTACAAAGAACAAGTTAAGCAGGGAGATTGTTTAGTCATCATAAAGGCAACAGAAACCCAAATTCTTTCTGTTGAACCAGTTCTTCGCCGTTGTAGCGTTCGATCGTGGCAGGTCTATGACCTTCCCTAAAAAAATAAAAGCCGTGTATTTTCTCCTTCAACTCGGGTCATGTAGGTCTTGCTCACCATCGGGGCTCCCTTTGGAATAAATCCTGGATAAACAGACCAACCAGCAGTGACATAGAAGGAGCACGGCTAACTTACCACGATCATCCAGAACGGTCGGAATGTCTCAGCACTAGGGTCGCCCAACACCCACCCTAGAATCCCTTTTCTACAGTGGTCAACGGCAGTCCACAACCAGATTTTGTTTTTTTAGCCAACAAAGGCCTCCAGTGCATCCAATTCACCGACTTCAGGAAGAGCTGGAAAGAACAGCAATCTGGCGCCTCCTGACCCCGACCTTCATTGTTGAACTAAGCCAAAGTCTAAGCGAAGAGAGCAATTCAAAGCATTCATTCATTCTTGCTCTCTCCCCACCTCGAGAATTTGTAGTATGCCCTTGACAGCCTGTATTACAAATATTACATTTGTAGCATAAGATGAGACACAGAACAGCCGAAAGGAGCTAACCCATGAATTCTCGCTCCCTCCCCAGCATCGGTCTTTTCTCGAAGTGGCTAGCGTTCCTCAAACCATCCTCCCCTGGTGCAGTTGCACCCCTTCGAGACAAAACCCTTGATCTAGAACATCTTGATCTGGAACATCAATCCGATCGCAGCTTAAAACACGATCGCGGCTTGAAACAGATTGAAGCCTTTCGCCATCTAGAGCAAATCTATCGTCTGGAACGGCGCAACTTCTTCTAATTTCTGCAATCACTGCTGCTAAAACCCAGCTCCGCGACCAAATGCTGATGTAGCTTAGTGGGTAGAGCAATCGCCTTATAAGCGATGCGGTACGGATCAGCTTCGCTGCGCGTAGGCAGGTTCGAGTCCTGTCATTAGCTTGGGTTTATCCCAGTTCACAATCATCGATAAGGACACGAAACTATGCCTTACGACAAGCTCAATTTATCAACTCCAGTGCCCGTTCTGTCTTGGGCAGGACATGAGTTGGGACATGATGAAATGAAAATGGCAAAGAACGTTGCCTCCTTGCCGTTTGTTCACAAGCACGTTGCCCTCATGCCCGATGTTCATCTGGGTAAGGGTGCATTGGTGGGGTCAGTGATCGCCACCAAAGATGCGATCGTCCCTGCTGCTGTGGGCGTGGATATTGGCTGCGGGATGTGTGCTGTAAAAACGCCTTATCATGCTGACCAGCTCGACGGGAAGCTGAAGCAGATTCGTCTGGACGTTGAAAAGCTGATTCCGGTTGGCTTTAACGAGAACAAGGACACTGACAAAGACGTGACCAACTGGCAGGGCTGGGGTGACTTCAAGGATTTGCATTCTGGGGTTCAACACCTGGATGGCAAAGCTTTGAAGCAGATGGGTAGCCTTGGCGGGGGCAACCACTTTATTGAACTGTGTCTGGATACCGAGGGACAGGTGTGGCTGATGCTGCATTCCGGTAGCCGCAACATCGGCAACATGCTGGCGCAGCGTCACATTGAAACGGCAAAAGAGCTGGCAAAGCTGGCTGGATTAAAGCTGCCTGATCCGGATCTGTCTCACTTTGTTCAGGGCACTTCTGAATTCGAGGCATACTGGCGCGATCTGCAATGGGCGCAAAACTATGCCCTGCGGAACCGGGAAGTGATGATGGCACGATTCAAGCGCGTTGTTGAAACGCATCTGGCAGGCGGTAAACCGTTTAAGCCCTCCATTCAGGTCAACTGCCACCACAACTACGCCGAGCGGGAAACTCATTTTGGCGAATCGGTGTATGTCACCCGTAAAGGGGCAGTGCGGGCGCGCCAAGAAGACTATGGCATTATCCCTGGCTCAATGGGTGCAAAGTCCTTCATCGTGAAGGGCAAGGGCTGTGCAGATGCTTTCTGCTCCTGCTCGCATGGGGCAGGTCGCCAAATGTCACGCAATAAGGCAAAACTGCACTTTACGCTGGACGATCTGATTCAGCAGACCGATGGGGTAGAGTGCCGCAAGGACGAAGGCGTGCTGGATGAAATTCCGAGTGCCTACAAACCGATCGAGCAGGTGATGGCGAACCAGAACGATCTGGTCGAAGTCGTTGCCACGCTGAAGCAGGTGATGTGCGTTAAAGGCTAGAGGTTGGAGGAGTCATAAAACTGCGATCTGCAGGATTGATTGGCTCTTCAATCCCTTCCTTGCAATCTTAGATACTCTTGCCTCCACCCCGTTTGAGCAGTGTCTTCCCATTACCCGATCGTTCAAAGATGTAACTGCAAATGCCAGCATCCATGCCGTTCGACACCGGGAGCTTGGACTACTCTACGTAGGCAAACATGCTATAGCCGCGAGCGGTTCTGGGATAGACACAAGGCTTTTCTCTGGTCTTAGAAGCTATTATCATCGCTGCTGCACAACCGCCCTATAATGCCAGATACCCTGTGAGGGGTAATGCAAACCGTTGGCACACCCCTACCTTCTAAGCAAAGCGACGAGCATCTTAGCCCGATCGCTGCCAAAATGTTCCTGGCAGCCCTACCCGAACACGTTCAGCAAGCATTGTTAGGTCATGCCTAGGAAACACAGTATCCGATCGAAATGGTACTGGAAATGGCGATCGCAGGCTTTCTGGACAGTGAAGCGATTACGTTTGCAGGCTGCCGCTCTGAATATACAGATCGCTAAAGGGCTAATTTGGCAATCCCACTTTGCGTAGGAGCTAATCGATCACTTGAGTCGGGTGACAGCCCAGATAATCTCAACAGTCCTGCCAAACTAGATCCAGGAGGCTTATTGTCCAAAAAGCCGTGGAGATAGCTTATTCAGTCGAGGCCTTACTGGAAACGACGTTAGCTAACTTCCTCGATCGCGAGGCTTTCAACTTCTCGGATTGCCAGCCCTACTATCGAGGAGAAATTGATGTGCTGCTCAGCACCTATCAGCTTCGGTACCAGCGGCTTACCTTTTCCAACCGGGATCTATTGCCTACGTCTAGCCCTGAT
>NZ_JACJOR010000180.1:0-6540 GCF_014695615.1 Leptolyngbya sp. FACHB-711 | reverse complement strand
TGACCTGGCTGCGGGTGAGGCTGCTCCTGTTGCAGTCACCGCTCCCGCTATCCACGGTTAAGCTCTCGCTGCTTAGCAATCAAGGCACTCTCCTCAAGGAGGGTGTCTTTTTGCATTTGATTTTTACATTTGAGGAAAGACTTTCAGTGACGATCGCCTAAATCCTATAACTTATCCAGAATTCTTTTATTTTTTCGGTGCAGATTCTGAATTTGCCGCTATGATTCCCTCTTAGTTTGCATTGTTCTGTTGCGAATTTCGCCCAGAGCGATTAGTATATCCGTACTTAACCTTCTGACTTTACGACGTGTATATCAAGCGCGTTGAGTTATCCCACTTCAAGTCCTTTGGCGGCACAACAGGAGTTCCCCTGCTGCCGGGGTTTACCGTGATTTCGGGTCCAAATGGCTCTGGGAAATCAAATATTCTAGATGCCCTGCTGTTTGCGCTCGGTTTATCTAGCTCTAAGGGAATGCGGGCAGAGCGACTGCCCGATCTGGTGAACCAGAGCCAGATGGGACGCGGTAGGTCGATGGTTGAGGCAAGTGTAACGGTCACGTTTGCCCTGGATGAGACAGAATGGGAAAGCGACGATCGAGAGGACAACGGTGCAGATGAACCCTCTAGTAGCGATGTTGAAAATCCTTTCACCCAGCCTGATTCCTCCGAAGAGGAAATTGTAGCAACTCATCCCTTCCAAAACGGTCACTCTACAGGTCACTCCACCAACGGTAAAACGTCAGAGCATTACGTTTCCAATGGTCATCTTCGGGAATGGAGCGTTACCCGTAAGCTGCGTGTTACTCAGCAAGGAACCTATACCTCTAGCTATGCAATTAACGGGCTGCCCTGCACCCTAACTGAACTACACGAACAGCTTCACAAGTTCAGAATTTATCCCGAAGGCTACAACGTTGTTCTACAGGGAGACGTTACCAGCATTATCTCGATGAATCCGCGGGAACGGCGGGAAATTATTGATGAGCTGGCGGGGGTTGCTGCCTTCGATCGCAAAATCGTTCAGGCAAAAGACAAGCTGGATGCAGTCAAGGAACGCGAAGAGAAATTTCGAATTGTAGAACGAGAGCTAATGGCGCAGCGCGATCGGCTCTCCCAGGATCGCATCAAGGCTGAGAAATATCAGCGGCTCAAAGCTGACTTGCAACTCAAGTCCCAATGGGAGGCTGTGTTAGTCTGGCAGGCTCAAGTACGGCAGGCAGGCCATCTTCAGGCACAAATTACCGCAGGCGATCGTACCCAAGCAGAACTCCAAACACAGATTGCAGAGTTCGTACAGCAAATTCAGGTTGCCGTTCATGAACTCGATCGGTTGAATACGCGGGTTAAAGCACTCGGAGAAGACGAGCTTCTGGCACTCCAGGCAACCTTGGCAACTCGTGAGGCAGAGCTAAGACAGCTACAGCGGCAAGAACAAAATCTGCTGGACTCTAGTAAGGAAATTGCTGCAAATCTGGAGCGGACGCAGCGGGAGATTCAGGAGCAGATTGGTGCGCTGGAGCAGGTGACGCAAGAGAAGAACAGGCTTGAAACGCAAGCGCTCGTCTCTTTGCAGTCGGACTATCATCAGGCGCAGCAGTCCCTTGAAGCCAGTCGGGAAGCAGCAAGTGCGATCGCGTCCGCGTCAGAAGCTTGGGTTCAGGAGCAGACCGCTCTCCGACACGGCATTGAAGCAATTCTGCAAACCCTCGAGCCCCAACGCACCGAGCAAGCCCGTCTCCAAGAACGAGTCACCCAGCTTCGCCAGAAAATTGCAGAACAGACAGCGACACTGGGAACGATCGCCGAAGAAATTGCGGCAAAGCAAGCCGAACGAATTGAAGCAGAAAATCAGCTGGCCTACTTTAAACAGCAGGTAGACACCTTTGATCTGTACCATGCTAGGGCAGAACGAGAACTGCAAACCCAGCAGGAAACCCAGGCTCGGCTCCTGAAAGAACAGCGAGACAAGCAGCGACAGCTCGACAAGCTAGAAGCGCAGATTCAGGCAGTTCGCGAAACCCAGGGAACGGGCACCACGCAAATGCTCCTGGAGGCTGGGTTGCCGGGAATTTGCGGCGTAGTCGCACAGCTTGGACGGGTTGATCCGCAGTATCAGCTTGCGTTGGAGATTGCGGCAGGCGGACGATTAGCCCAATTGGTCGTCGAAGATGATGGAGTGGCAGCGGCTGGAATTGCGCTGCTGAAACAAAAGCGAGGCGGACGAGCCACGTTTCTGCCGCTTAACAAAATTAAGCCACCTCAGTTCGATCCGATCTCAGCCTGGAAACGCCCCAATGGGTTTATTGACTACGCCAGCAATTTGATTGAATGCGACGATCGCTACCGAGATGTGTTTGCCTACGTGTTTGGCAGCACTGTTGTCTTTCAAACCCTGGAAGCTGCCCGTCGTCACCTGGGACAGTACCGCATCGTGACGCTGGACGGAGAACTGCTGGAGCCGAGCGGCGCGATGACCGGGGGAAGCCTTCAGTCTCAGCGTGGCTCACTTCACTTTGGCACAGTGGAACCTGCGGAATCGGTGGAAGTGTTGGCACTACGCGATCGGCTGCGTGAAATTGACCGGATTCTCGATCGGTGTCAGCAGGCGATCGACCAAGAAAATCGCCATGTGCGACAGCAGGCTCAGGCATTGCAGGAAGCCCGTCAGCAGCATCGCGAAACCCAGCTTCAGGCAGAGCAACTCCAGCATCAGCTCGCCCATGCCGTCGCGCAGGAAGGACAGTTGCGGACGCAAATCTCTCACTTCACCCAGGAGCTAACGACCGCCCAGGAGCGACTGCACCATCTGGAGCAGAACATTCCTCAGCAGGAAACTGAGCTGAATCAGCAGCGACAAGTCCTGGCAGAGCTAGAGCAATCCCAAACCCACAGCGAATGGCAGCAGATGCAGGCAACCATTCGATCGAAAGAGGCAGCGTTGAGCGATCGTCAGCTGGCTCTCCAGGCAGCAATGCAGCGACTCCAGGAGCTAGAGACCCAGCGACAGCGAATTCAAGAAAAGACCAATCAGCTTCGACAGCGACTGCAGGAATGCCGGACACAACAAGCTTCTCAGCTCAATCAGCGATCGACTCTCAGTAGCCAGCAGTTCTCGCTGCGCGATCAAATTACAGAGGTGCAAACTGCCTTATCAACCCTAGACCAAACCCTTTCCGCCGAAAAGCAAGAGCGCGATCGCGCAGAGCGACAGCTTCGGGAACAGCAAAACCAGCAGCAGCAGCTTGAGTGGCAGGGGCAAAAACTGCACGAAACCCAGCAAAACCGTCGTCAGGAACTCGTCGCGCTTCAGGAACAGATTGAAGCCCAGCGTGCCGAATTGCCCGATCCTTTGCCGGAGATCCCTGAAACGATTGCGGACCTGACTGCCCTGCAACATGAACTGCGCTCGATGCAAAAGCGGCTTCAGGCAATGGAACCTGTCAATATGCTGGCGCTGGAAGAATACGATCGCACCCAGGCGCGGCTGGAAGAGCTGAGTCAAAAGCTGGCAACGCTGGATGAAGAGCGTACCGAACTGCTGCTGCGGATCGAGAACTTTACAACCCTGCGGCAGCGAGCCTTTAAAGAGGCATTTGATGTGGTAAATCAAAACTTTCAGGTCATCTTTGCGGAACTGTCCGACGGGGACGGCTATTTGCAGCTCGACAATCCGCAGGATCCCTTTGCGAGCGGGCTAAATCTGGTCGCGCATCCGAAGGGTAAGCCTGTGCAGCGCTTAGCTTCAATGTCGGGAGGCGAGAAATCGCTCACAGCCCTGAGCTTTATTTTTGCGCTGCAACGCTATCGCCCTTCGCCTTTTTACGCCTTTGATGAAGTTGATATGTTCCTGGATGGAGCAAACGTCGAACGATTATCAAAAATGATTAAGCATCAGGCGCAGCAGGCACAATTTATCGTGGTCAGCCTGCGACGACCGATGATTGAGTCGGCTCAGCGGACGATCGGCGTGACTCAGGCAAGGGGTGCCTACACGCAGGTTTTAGGCATCGACCTACAGGCTCAACCCGCTTCGAGCTAGGTCAACAAAAGTAACCAGCGTCCGCTATAGTGGAATAACTTGTTTGGGGCTAGTCCACAGATTTTGGAGATTGATTCTAATCTTGATTAATATTGATATCTAACGGTATCTTTATTAGATTTATTCAAACTGAACGAATACCAAACGCGGTTTCGGGATTGGGACGCGCAAATGAATTTTGAACAACAGTATTGCCAACGGTCTGACCTGATTGGAACACAGTTGATTACTCGCGATGGCGGGAAACGGCTGGGGGTGGTCAGCCAGCTTTGGGTTGATGTCGATAGCCGGGAAGTGGTGGCGATCGGGATTCGTGAAAGTCTGCTGTCTGGGGTGGTGTCCTCGGTGCAGCAGACGGTGTTGCTAAGCAGTATCAGCCAGATTGGGGATGTGCTGCTGGTGGAAGATGACGATGTGATCGAAGACGATTTCAACACCGAGGCATACAGCAAGCTGATTAATAGCGAAGTCATCACCGAGACAGGAGAGATGCTGGGCAAGGTGCGCGGCTTTAAGTTTGACAAGCGCGATGGTCGCGTTGAGTCGATCGTAATTGCTACCTTTGGGCTACCCCAGATCCCCGATCAGTTGGTTAGCACCTACGAGCTATCAATGGATGAGGTGGTTAGCAGTGGACCCGATCGTCTGATTGTGTTTGAGGGAGCAGAAGAGAAACTCAGTCAGCTCACAGTGGGTCTGCTGGAGCGGATTGGTATTGCCAGACCTGCCTGGGCGAGAGACGAAGACGATGCTTACGTGACGCCCACGGCTGCCGTCAATCAGCTTCCTTCTGGGATTCGTACGCCTGTTGAGCCACTGCAAGTCAGAACGCCTGTCGCTGAAGAAACCTGGGACGAAGACAACTGGAGCGAAGCGCAACCCCGCCGCCAGCTAAAAGAGCTACGCCAACCCGAGCCTGTGTATCTCGAAGAGGAAGATAACTGGGGCGGCAAGCAGCAGCAGTATGCCGAAGTCGAGTATCAAGAGATTCCTGTCGATCGCCCAGAATATCGCCAGATGGAGTACGCGACTCCCGATGAGGATCTGACAAAGGATGCTTGGGCAGATGACGAAAACCCACAGCCTGCTCCTCCGGTGAATCTTCCTGAACGGAGACGAGTTGTGGAATACGAGGAAGAGACGGATTATTAGATTTCGAGGGAATCTCCGATCAAGTCATCGCTCCTGTTGATCCTGTAGGGCGGTTTAAAAACTGCCCTTGCGACTATTTCAACCTGATATTTCAGTCTGATGAATAGGAAGCCCCGGTAATCCAGAGTCTCTATATCTCTATAAATTAATAAATTACAAGATAAAGTAAAAGCGTTTCGCTGCCTTAGCGTTCCGGTGTGCCTTCGTCCGATTTTTCCTGGAAGCTGCGGACGATGCGCGACAGCTCGTTTTTCTCATCTATACTCACTCGGCTGGGCGAGCCGCTAATAATCCGCTCGAAGTTGCGGAAGGAATCCTTGATTTCTGGACCTCGATCGCTAATCACATATTCACGGATGCCTTTATCGTGCCAGGAGCCGCGCATCTTAAAGACGTTGATTGCCCGCGCCATTTCGCCGCGAATCTCGACGTATTGCAGCAGAATGATCGTGTCGGTAATGGTAGAAATATGGGAATCGGTAATTGAGTGCGCTCCCATAAACTGATCAGAGGTGTTGGTGAAGAATCCGGTGATTTCCTCTTGCTTAGCAAATCCCGTTACACCAATCACAAATTGACGGAAGGCATTGTTGCTTACTCCCCGCGCTAGCGCAGAAAGGGAATCGATCGCAATGCGAGAAGGCTTAAACTCGGCGATCTCCGATTTGATGATCTGCAAATGATCTTCGAGTCCAGCAGATTCAGGATAGGCGCAGATAATTTTGAGTAAGCCGCGCTGCTCCAGATCCTCAAAGTCAATGCCCCACGAGTAGGCGTTGCGAGAAAGCTGAGCACGAGATTCTTCGTAGGCAAACAGCAGGGCACGTTCACCAATCCGGCAGGCGTTCTGAAGGAATTTGCTGACCAGCAGCGTTTTTCCGGTTCCCGTTGCCCCGGTTGCCAGAATGATTGAATCTTTGAAAAAGCCGCCACCGCACATTTCGTCCAGTGTTCTGACTCCAGACGAGACGCGCACATTCGACGATCGCTGCGTCAGGCGCATTGCCCCCAGCGGGAAAATATTAATGCCGTCATCGGTAATCGTGAAAGGATATTCCCCTTTCATGTGGGTTGTGCCGCGCAGCTTTAAAATTTCGATCGTTCGTCTGCGTCGTTCACCTTCCAGCACATTTCGCACGATCGCCACATTGTCTGACACAAACTCTTCCACGCCAAAACGAGCAACAGGTCCGTATTCCTCTACCCGTTCAGTCGTCATGATCGTCGTTGCGCCAACCTGCTTCAGGCGGGCAACCAAACGAAAGATTTCCCGACGAACCACGGATGCTGCGTCATACTGTTGGAACACTGAGGTGACTGAGTCGATCGACACCCGCCTTGCATTATAT
>NZ_JACJOR010000018.1:0-2702 GCF_014695615.1 Leptolyngbya sp. FACHB-711 | reverse complement strand
TAGAAGCTTTGCGGAGAGCAGAGGAGCGATTGCATCGCCCTATCTTCCAACCAACTTCATGAAGAACTGTAAAATTATAGAGAAGTAATCATCCCAGGGGACGCTATGACTGCTCAAACTTCTCCGTCGATCTACGACTTTTCTGCCACCAGTATCGAGGGCAATCCGATCGCCCTAGAAACCTTCAAAGGCAAAGTGCTGCTGATTGTGAACACTGCTAGCCAGTGTGGATTTACGCCGCAGTACCAGGGGCTTCAGACCCTCCAGAGCAAATTTGCCGATCGGGAGTTTTCAGTGCTGGGGTTTCCGTGCAATCAGTTTGGCGCACAAGAGCCAGGAAGCGCGAATGAGATCCAGTCTTTCTGTGAAACCCGCTATGGCGTTTCCTTTCCGCTCTTTGAAAAAATTGACGTGAACGGCAGCAACGCCCATCCGCTCTACCAGTACCTTACCAAAGCCGCCCCTGGAATTTTAGGAACCGAAGGGATCAAGTGGAACTTTACGAAGTTTCTGATCGATCGCAACGGTAACGTGGTCAAACGCTATCCGCCGACGGCAAAGCCCGAAGACATCGAGAAAGACATCCAAAAGCTGCTCTGATCGACCTGCAATTCGCCTAGCAGTGCTTCTCAACCCATTCAAACTCCAAACTCTTCACAATCGAGCAGCAATCAAAGCGGCTCCCAGCAAGCCAACCTGCTCATTCAAAATCAGGTGAACGGGGATGCGTTCCATTAACGAGCGCATTCTGCCTTTGTCGCACATTGCCTTCAGGAAAATGCCGGACTTCATGAGTTCCAGATTTTTGGCAGCGACTCCGCCTGCAATATAAAGTCCGCCGTAGGGCAGCAGCTTCAGTGCCAGATTGCCTGCTTCTGCGCCGTAGGCGGCAACGAAGAATTCCATCGTTTCCTGGCAAAGCAAATCTCGCTTTTCAGCGGCAGCTTTACCAATCATTGCGCCCGGATCGACCGACTTTTCCGATTTTCCGGCTTCCTGCTCCCAGGTGCGAAAGGCTTGAGCAATGTCCGGCGACTCGATGCTGCCCTGCCGATCGCGCAAAAACTGATAAATTGCCGCAATGCCCATGCCCGAAACAACCCGCTCGACCGAGACGCGACCCAATTCATGCTTGTCGCGCAGATATTTCAGCAGCAAAAACTCCATCTCAGATCGCGGTGCAAAGTCGGCGTGCCCCCCTTCGGTGCCAAACACCTGATACTGGCTACCCTGCCGAATCACAAATCCCTGCCCTAATCCTGTTCCGGCTCCAATGACGGCGATCGGGGCAGCAGGATCGGGTTCTCCGGTTTGCAGGGTCAGAATATCGTCGGGTGCGAGTGCTTCGATTCCATGTCCGACAGCAGCAAAGTCGTTGAGTAGGCGAATCTGGGCGATCGATAAATCTTGCTGAAGCCGATCGGCACTCAGAATCCAGGACAAATTGGTGAGGGTGCAGGTGTTGGCGACCACCGGACCCGCGATCGAAAAGCAGGCTTTCTGGGGATTGGGTTTCGTGCCGATCGCCGCAGTTGCATTCTCAAAAAAACGGCGTACCAGTGGCGCGAGGTCATCAAACTCCCTGCTGGTAAAGCGTTCAGCATAAAGGGTTTTAAAGGCAACGCCCGTCCGAGCCGAACCGGGTTGAGCCTCCATCAGATACAAAAGGGTTTTAGTGCCGCCTGTATCGCCTGCCAGAATTTGAGTCATGGGTGTGCAAAGGATCGTGAGTAATCAAATGGGTAATCGAATCGATAATCGAATGGGTAATTGACAGAATAATTGACAATAAACAGATTCGCTGTCGAACTGCGACCCTCTAAAGTTTAAAATCTAGTTACATTAAACACCGTTTCTGTGGGTTCCTCCATGTCTGCTGCCTCTGCCGTTCAGTCCCTCGCTGGAGGGCTTGTTGTTTCTTGTCAAGCTCCTGCTGACTCTCCACTCCACGACCCTATCGTGATTGCAGCGATGGCAGAAGCCGCCGTTAATCAAGGGGCGATCGGCGTGCGGATCGATACTCCGGCACATATCAAAGCGGTGCGGCAGCGGGTCACTGTACCCATTATCGGACTCTGGAAACGGCAGATTCCTGGCTATGAGGTGTATATCACGCCTTTGTTTGAGCAGGCTCAAGCAGTGGCAACGGCAGGGGCAGACATTATTGCCATTGATGCTACCCTGCGCGATCGTCCGCAAGGCACAACGGTAGCGGAGTTGATCGATCGCATTCATCAGGAACTTGGCAAAGCTGTGATGGCAGATGTCGATACGCTGGAAGCCGCCCTGGAAGCCGTCGCTGCCGGAGCCGATCTGGTGGGCACAACGCTTTATGGCTACACCTCGGCAACAAAGCATCTAAAGCCGCCGGGGTTTGAGCTGTTGAGCCAGATGGTTAACGCGCTCTCGGTTCCGATCGTGTGTGAAGGCGGCATTGCCTCGCCGCAGATGGCACAGGAAGCGTTGAAGCTGGGAGCTTCTGCGATCGTCGTTGGCACAGCGATTACGGGTGTTGATGCGCTGGTGCAGGTTTATCAGTCCGCGATTGGCAGCAGTTCACCCGAAGAAAAGGCTCTCCGGGAATAGAGCAACGTGCAAATCAATTGCAGCAAAGTTTAGAACCTAAACCTTGAAGCATCAGACGCGCATTCTTACATGAACAAGGAATATTGGTACAAAAAAGGGAACGTTTAATAAGCCAG
>NZ_JACJOR010000179.1:0-2763 GCF_014695615.1 Leptolyngbya sp. FACHB-711 | reverse complement strand
AGTTCACCTTTGTCTACAGGCAACTGTCCAGCGATCGCACTTAACAACGTCGATTTGCCAGAACCAGACTCGCCAATAATCCCAAGCACCTGTCCTGGATAAAGATTAAAGGAAATGCGATCGCAGGCGCAGATTGTGCCGTAGAACTTGGTTAAATTCCGAACAGTCAGAAGGGGTTGCATGATTGAGAATGACCTACAGCGTTTTTCACTCACGTAAGGTGCAGGGGCTGCACCCCATTTTTTGTACTTCAATCGCCTGAACAAGGCTGTAATCAATGATTGGATTGATGCTGATTGCAGTAGTCCGTATCCGAGCAAATCCACATCCGATCGCCGCGATCGTTGATCACAACTTCGTCTAAGTAGCTTGCCGTCGAACCACACAACTCACAGGTTTTATCCCATCGCTCGACCGTAAACGGATGATCCTCAAAGTCGAGACTTTTGACTCGTGTGTAGGGAGGCACGGCATAAATTCGCTTTTCCCGTCCTGCTCCAAAGAGCTGGAGTGCCGGATTCATGTGCATCTTAGGATTATCAAAACGAGGAATGGGGCTGGGGCGCATCATGTAGCGATCGTGAACCATCACGGGATAATCATAGGCAGTGGCAATCTGACCATGCTGGGTGATGTCTTCGTACAGCCGCACATACATTGCCCCATAATCCTCCAGCGCGTGGAGTTTGCGAGTTTCAGACTCAGAAGGTTCAATCCAGCGCAGTGGTTCGGGAATAGGCACTTGATAGACAATGATCTGTCCTGCTTTCAAAGGAGTTTCAGGAATACGGTGGCGGGTTTGAATCAGGGTTGCCTCTTCGGTTCGTTCCGTCGTTGCTACACCGCAAACGCGCTTAAAAAAACGGCGAATATTCACGGCGTTTGCTGTATCATCTGCACCTTGATCAATGACTTTCAAAATATCACTTTGTCCAATGACTGAAGCCGTCACCTGAATGCCGCCTGTACCCCAGCCATAGGACATCGGCATTTCGCGAGAGCTAAACGGAATTTGGTGTCCTGGAATCGCAACCGCTTTGAGTAATGCTCGCCGAATCGATCGCTTAGTTTGCTCATCCAGATAAGCAAAGTTGAAGTCCGGTGCAGCAGCGGATGAGCGTTGAGGAGCAGCAGTCTGGGGAATGACCGCTTGATCGGGAATTTCTGAATCTATCATGGGTGGCTTACTCCTGTTGCATTGCCGTTAAAGTGGGTTCGGCTTTAGCCCGATCGGTCATCATCGAATTTACAGGTTGATTCGTTGAGTAATCTTCAGATGGATTTTCAGCGAGATGATAGGATGCATCTTCAGCAGCGTTTACTGATGGATTGACTGATGGATTGACCGATTGCCGCATTTGTCGCAGCATGTTTAGCTCTGCTTGAAAATCAATATAGTGAGGAAGCTTGAGATGCTGTACAAACCCCTGTGCCTCTACATTGTCTGAATGAGATAGCACAAACTCTTCGTCTTGTGCAGGTGCGGTAATCTCTTCGCCCAGTTCCTTCGATTGCAGCGATCGATCCATCAGTGCCATTGCCATTGCTTTGCGCTCGTTGTAGCCGAACGTTAACCCATAACCGCGCGTAAACTGGGGTGGCGTTTCTTTGTTGCCCTGAAATTGGTTGACCATCTGCACTTCGGTCACCGTGATGTCGGCAATGCCAATCTCAAACCCCAGCTCTTCGGGGCAGATCACCACTTCAACTTCACCGACTCGAATTTCCCCTGCAAAGGGATGATTTCTGCCGTAGCCCCGCTGGGTTGAGTAGGCGAGGCTCAATAGGAATCCTTCATCAGCACGGGCTAAATTTTGCAGTCGTGCCGAGCGATCGGCGGGTAGGGTGAGAGGCTGACGAGTCAAATCAAAGGGCTCTCTTTCCAGCTCAGACGAACCCTGGGCGGCAAGAAAAGCCTTTTCTTCCTGAATCAAACCTTCTTGTCCCAACGTATCGATCACACGCGGAGTCGGTTCATCGATAGGTTCTGCTTCAGGCGCGATCGATGCTTCTCCTTCTGCAAGAAGCTTGAAATCGAGCAGGCGATGCACATAGTCAAATGTAGAACCCAACAGTTGCCCGCCCGGAACATCTTTGAAAATGGCAGAAATTCGTCGATCGAGGTGCATCTGGCTGGTATCAACCGGCTGGCTGTAATAAAAGCGGGGCAGGGTTGTACGGTATGCTCTCAGCAAGAAAATTGCCTCAACCAAATCACCCCAAGATTGCTTGATCGCTAAAGCTGCCAAATCAGTGTCATACAGGCTACCCTCACACATTACGCGATCGATCGCCAGTTTCATCTGCTGCTGAATCTGCTCTAGCGTCAATTCTGGAACTTCAAGATTACCTCTTCGCCTTGCTTCTAGCAAACTTTCAGCATTTTGAATTGCCTGTTCACCGCCCTTCACCGCAACGTATGCCATTTACTGGTTCCTCCTGGTGTACAACGTATTCTCGTTGTCTTTTTGTCATTCTTCAAACCGTGGCTTAGCTCATCCTGGGATTCTGTTTTGAGTGTTTCTGTTTAAATGCTCATCGTGCGAGGGAGACCGATAACCGCTGTCTCACTGCATAGAAATACATCAACTCCCAAAGGATAGGCTTGAACGTTCATTTGCCACTGAGTCCAGAACTGGGAAGGTAAAACAGGTGCGATCGATCGTTCTCCTAAAATTCCCGGTCCTTGCGCCGTTACCTGCTTGCCCACTCCGTTACTAATTTGAATCAGCAACGTGGTCGAAGACTCTGGATATTCTGCTT
>NZ_JACJOR010000178.1:0-2407 GCF_014695615.1 Leptolyngbya sp. FACHB-711 | reverse complement strand
CCTATCAATAATTGAACCAGTCAGCAAGTGTTGAACTTGAAACCTTCAGCAAGTGCTGAGCTGCCAAATTCCAGTGTGCCTTATCAGACGGGACGATCGGGATTCGCGAGAATGGGGATGTCCCTACCTGGGGGGTGGGGCACAAGTGTGTTGTCCCTCGATCGGTATTTTTGGATCGGTATTTTTGGATCGGTGTTCTTGGATTTAGATTCTTTTTGTGACCTATTCCGTAAGCAATTTTGCGACTAAATTCTATGTCAAATTCCACCCTAAATCTGACGGCAAATCCTGCCGCTGAAACGCATTCGCCTCAGATTCGCTTGATTGCGATCGACCTCGACGGAACCACGGTGGGCGAGTCGAACCAAATGACCCCTGCCGTGCAGCAGGCAATTCAGGCAGCTCAGGAGAAAGGCGTGCAGGTGGCGATCGCCACGGGGCGGATGTTTCAGTCTGCCCTGCGCTTTTATCAAACCATTGCTCCGAAGGAAGAAAGGCTTCGCAATGCCTTAACGCTGCCGCTGCTGACTTATCAGGGGGCACTGATCAAAGACCCGACCACCGAGAAAATCTATCGCCATCTCACCGTGTCTCGCGAGGCAGCCCTGCAGTTGCTCGATTACTTTGAGCAGCCGGAACTGCACGATCTGCTGTCGATTCACTTTTATATAAACGATTTGCTGTATGTGCGCGAGATTACGCCAGAAACAGAACTCTACGCCCAGCGCAGCCAAATCCAGCCGTTTGCAGTAGGGGATTTGCGGCGGATGCTGGTGGATCATGAGCCGACTAAAATCCTTGCCCTTTGCCATGATCCCGCCGTGATCGATCGCCTGCTTTCTTCGCTACGGCAGCAATATACTCCGGCAGAGCTTTACTTCACCAAATCCGTTGCGACGTTCTTTGAGGCAACCCATCCCCTCGTCAACAAAGGAACCGCCGTCCGCTATCTTGCAGAAGAAATGCTGGAACTGCGTCCAGAAAACGTGATGGCGATCGGCGATAACTTTAATGATCTGGAAATGATTCAGTATGCAGGAATTGGTGTGGCAATGGGAACTGCGCCCGATGCGGTGAAGACTGCCGCTCACTGGGTTGCCCCTGATGTGGAATCAGACGGAGCGGCTGTGGCGATCGAGCGATTTGTTCTTCAGGCGAAATAAGCTGGGAAACCAGTTGAGAAACCAGTTGGGCAATAAGCTGGGCACTAAAAGCAAAAGCAGAAGTCGTCGAGGATGAACTGCCCATCAAAGGCATGAAACGTAACACGATGAATGTCTAAATTTCGCAGGTTGAGCCAGACATTTGGGGGGCATTCAGAGTCGGAGTATGCCAGGTTTGGGGCGGGGGTTTTAGCCGAGGCAATCAGGCGATCGTCTGCATCATAGGCACTGAGCGTTGTGCGGCGAGAACTGGTGACAAAGCTGCTGACAAACTTTACCGGGCGCAAAAATCTGGCTTCGAGCCAGCCGCCTTTGGGTGCGCCCATCACTGCCATCGTGCCGGAGTAGGGCGGATAGGCAGGATTTGAAGGACAGACGGCAACCGCATTGGCAAAGACCACGCCCCACTGCTCAAACTGGCGATCGACGATCGCAAAGCGCGACAAATCTTCCCAATCGAGGCGGACACAGACCGACTGCTGCATTAGCACAGCGGCAGGACTGAGATCTAGCTCATCCAGCCGAGGCACGGTTCGCACCTCTGCTTCGGCATAGGCAGGTGAGTAAATCACTCCAGGACTTTTGTTTGCGGCAGATCTGAAAGTCGAGCCGCATTGAGGATTGTGATCAATCGATCGAAAAGCATTGCTCACGATAGGCTCCCTTATGATGGTTTCTGATGCAGTCGATTCAGCCTCTCTCTCACCACAAAGCAGACGACAACCGTAAACTAAAAGCAAATGCTGCTCTAAAGACACTGCTGGGATTAATTTCCGAACGATCGTCACACTCTGATGGTTCGATCGGCAGGTTAGGGTTTGAGCGAAACTTGGTCTCTTTTTTGCACAGGCTCTTTTTACACAGAATTTGTGAAACAAAGTGCTCTTGCAAAACAAAGCGCAGGCTTTTTGCAGAAGGACAGTGCCAGACCCAATTTCGCTCCTTGACCGTTTGGAATGCAGATGCAGAAATACCCTGCTGGCTGGGCAGAGTTGCAAAGTAGAGGTTCCAGCTTGTTGACCAGACCTTACAGTTTGCAGAGAAGTAGTGACGATTGAAGATAAAGTTTGAGTCTATTAGCGCAAAGCAATTTCCCTGGAAACTGTCGCGCCGAGGAAGACCCTAAAAGCCCTGATTCAAAAACTGAGTGTTGTCCAAGCAGCCGTCGAAGCAGCTAGTAGACGCTAAACAGCCTGGGCTAAACAATCTGGTAGAAACCCTGAGACAATAGAGGAAGTTTTGCT
>NZ_JACJOR010000177.1:0-11035 GCF_014695615.1 Leptolyngbya sp. FACHB-711 | reverse complement strand
TCAATCCCCTCGACTCCCTCCATTTCCCCAATTTCCCCGACCCCAGCCAACCAATCCCATCCCAGCTGAATGAACCAAAAGCAGGCGGAAATCCGTATTGCTCCCGTATCCCTCAAAGGATTGCAATCAAGTTAAACCATAGATAGACGGTTTCCTTACAATTCGCAGATTAAATTGATTTAGATTTAGCGAAATAGTTATCGTCTAAGTTGGTGTTATTAGGGGTCAATCATTTTTATTTAATTCACTGTCATTTGATTCGGTAATTAAGAGCCGTAAGGGAACTTTAGAAAAGCTCTGAGTTTCCTGCAAATGATGTTTTCTCTCGGTTGACCCAACCCCTCAAACTGCCCTCATCAATTGACTTATGACTTCCTGGCGCGATCGACTTAACCGAATGAGCGGTAAAACGCAAATCACCGTCTGTCGGATTTTTATCCATTTAGCGGGACGCGAAGTTGCGCCGCTGTTAGGCGTGTTAAATCAGGCTGCACAGGAGGCAATGGATTCAGAAGGCGAAATGGAGGTTTTGGGAGAAGGATTGGTGCAGATTTGCGAATCCCTCCTGCAATATGACACCTACTGGCAGTCGGCAGCGAACGAAGGCGATGTGTTTTGGGATGAAGGTGACGCAGACGACTATGTGACAGAGCTGTTTACGGATTCGGCACAGCGATATGGCACGGCAAGGGATAGCGAAACAGATACCGAAGAGGATGATTTGCTGATTCCTGTCACCGAAAATCTGGTGGTGATGCTGACTGTCGCTTATGAAGGATCCGCAGATGCTCTGGAGACGGATCTGGGCAACATGACTGCACTCCGAGCCGGATTGAAGACGCTGATTAACTTGCACTATGCTGGACGATTGAGGGCAATTCAGGTTCACTTCTCGCCTGCGCGTCTGGGCGATGAATTGACTGACGATCAACTGCTGCTTAACTTTCCAGAACTGGTGCCGCTATGAGTATTACCCTGCATTCATTTTTGAGGCGTATGCTTCGCAAATTTTTGATCGTTTCGATGACTTTCAGCCTTGCTTGGACTACGGCAGCCTGCACTGCTCCCTTTGATGCAACGGCAGATGCTCCGCAGCAAACCCAGACTTCTCCGCAAGCTTCTCCGCAAGCTTCTCCCCAGACCAATCTGTCTGACGGAGAGTACCCGGTGCAGCAAGCAACTTATGACGACAGTATTGGCGAATATTCCGTCATGCTGCTTAACACGCGTCCCGGTGAATCCTCGATTTACCGAAGCACCAATTTGCCCCTGGCACGACTAACCGATGAGCAAACTAAAGCAGGACAAAAAAGCTTTCTCAAGGTCGAGAATGGCAACCCTGCCCTGTATCTGAGCGAAGATTTTCGCATCGAGTACGTTCACAACGTGACAGAAACCCAGCCTAACCCGGAAACTGGGCAGTCCGAAGTGGTCGTGGTTCGTCAGGAATCTAGCTTCTGGACTCCTTTTGCAGGTGCATTAGCTGGACAGGCTCTCGGTAGTTTGCTGTTCCGTCCCACCTATTATTTCCCGCCCGTTTATCAGCCTGGAATTCCGTTAAGGGGCTATGGCGGCTACGGCAACAGTTACGGGGCGGCAATCAATCAGTATCAACGCCGCTATCAGGCTCCGCCGATCGAAGTTCGCAATCGTCAGGCACTTCGCACTACCGGACAGCTCAGAACCCCTTCGGTGACAGCTCCTGTTCGCGGGACTAGCCGCGCTAACGGATCGACAGGCGGCGGTTTTGGCTCTAGCAATCTGAGACGGGCAAATCGATCGACAGGTTCAGGCTATGGCTCTAGCAACCTCAGACGATCGAACCGAACCACAACGCCAACCTTCCAGCGACCCACCAACAGAAATCGAGGCTTTGGCACTAGCGGTCGCCGCTCCCGTGGATTTAGCGGTGGCGGTAGAAGACGCTAAAGAAACCGCTTGATTGACTGAATTCTGCTTAACCGAAAAGCCTGGGAAAGAAATAGATTTGCCTTTGTGCAGTCTAACTCTCCTGGGCTTTTTTATGAGTTCGTGAGTGAATGCAGCAGAAAAACTGAGACAGGCAGTACGATCGAAACGTTAGCGCAGTTAGCTCGCCCATGCCAGAAGGACCAGAAATCAAACGTGCGGCGGATCAGATTGCGAAGGCGATCGTCCCTTATCCCGTGACTGAGGTATTTTTTGCGTTTGAGCATCTCAAGCCCTACGAAGCAGTTTTGCGCGATCGACGCATTCTCTCGGTGTTGCCCAAGGGCAAGGCATTGCTGACCCGATTTGATAACGATCTAACGCTCTACAGCCACAATCAGCTTTATGGCATCTGGGTGATTCGCAGTGCTCATCAGTATCCCGAAACCAATCGGCAGTTGCGTTTAGCCATTCACAACGCGAAAAAATCCGCCCTGCTCTACAGCGCATCTGATATCGAAGTGCTCACGCCGGAAGGAGTCATGTACCACCCGTTTTTGACGCGCCTTGGTGTGGATGTTCTTGATCCCCATACCACCGTGGAACAGGTGATCGATCGCTTTAAAGACAAGCAATTCTCTCGCCGCAATCTGCCCGGACTGCTGCTGAACCAGGGTTTTCTCTGTGGTCTAGGTAACTACCTGCGAAGCGAAATTCTGTTTGTCGCCCGTGTGCCGCCCTCCTATCGCCCGATCGATTGCTCCCCAGCTCAACTTGCTGCCCTTGCTCAAGCCGCAATCGATCTGCCGCATCAATCCTACATTACCAAAGGCATCACGAACGATTTAGCGATTGTCCATCAGCTCAAAGCCGCAGGCAAAAAACGCTCTGAATATCGCCACTGGGTCTTTAACCGCGAAGGCAAACCCTGTTTTCGATGCGGGACGGCGATCGTGAAAGAAATGCTAGCGGGAAGAAGACTGTATTACTGCCCCAATTGTCAACAGCAGTGACGGAAAGCATCCCCAGTCAATTGGTTTTTCCGCTTGTGGTTGAGGACACCTAAGGACGCGCAAAAGACTGGTAAGGTACAAGATATCTAAATTCACTTTGTTAAAAGCAGAAAAGGAGCACACAAAACATGAATAAAGGGAGGTTAGAAGCATTCAGCGATGGTGTTATTGCCATCATTATTACCATCATGGTGCTGGAGTTAAAAATTCCACATGAGGCAAATCTGGCTGCGCTGCGTCCTTTAGTTCCGGTGTTCCTGAGCTATGTCCTGAGTTTTATCTATCTCGCAATCTACTGGAACAACCACCATCATTTACTACAGGCAGTTCGGCACATCAATGGCAAGACCTTGTGGGCAAATCTGCATCTGCTGTTCTGGTTGTCGCTCTTTCCTTTTGTCACAGGTTGGGCGGGCGAAAATCACTTTGCTGCCGTGCCGTCTGCTTTCTACGGCGGAGTACTTCTGCTTGCTGCGATCGCTTACTTCATCCTAACCCGCATTCTCATTGCTTCCCACGGCAAAGATTCTCCACTAGGAACTGCGATTGGAGAAGACTTCAAGGGCAAGGTATCGATCGTGACCTATGCTCTGGCGATTCCGCTTTCCTTCTTAAACTCATGGCTTGCCTGTCTGCTGTATGTTTTAGTTGCAGGGATGTGGCTTATTCCCGATCGCCGCATTGAGCGAGTTTTGACTCCCTGAGAGAAGTGCTTAATATTCAAACCTGAGATCTTGCTCGTCGGGCGATCGGTCGTTGCCGGGTTTCAGTATTGGGGGCAATTGTCATTAATCAAAGCGAGTCACGTTCTAAATAAAAGTTCGGCTGCTCAGCTACTATTCACTGGCAAAACTGAGAAAAAACGCAAGTCGGGGTAGCACCAGGAGGATACACCAGCAAAATGGCAATAATTTCCTAGACTGACAAAAATCGCTTGCTGTACTAGCTTGATTGTTCTATCAATTTGTAGGAATTTGGGGAAGGAATTATGTCAGATGTTAGTCGCCGTATTCCTGTCCCAATTGCCAGCGGCAGTGAGGATCAACTTTCTTGATAGGTCATTAGAACAATTGGGTAAATTGTAAGACAGTCGTAAGGACTCCCGATGAAATCTGGCTTACAAAGCGGTCAATTGACAAAATGGAAGGACGATCGAGGATTTGGCTTTATTCAACCTGTTGATGGGAGCCAAGAAGTTTTTGTGCATATTTCTGCGCTAAAAGACTCAACTCGTCGTCCAAAAGTAGGTGACACAATCTACTATCACGTTGTTACTGAAGATGGAAAAATTCGTGCCTGTAATGCTTTCATCGCAGGAGCAAGGCGCACGTCTCATTCCCGCTCCGCATCTTCAATTGGAAGGGCGACATCCAATGCTGGGAACAAATATCCTTTCCCTGTTTATCCTTTCCCTGTTTTAGAGACATTGCTGCTATCAAGTCTACCCGTCATTGGCTCACTCCATTTTGCGTGGTCAACCGCTATCCCCATCCCGCTTGCTCTTTATCCTGTCATGAGCCTAGTGACCTATGCCCTCTACGCCGATGATAAGTCGCGTGCGAAATGCGGAGACCGCAGAATTCCAGAGCGGACACTGCACCTGTGCGAACTGATGGGCGGCTGGTTGGGTGGCTTTATTGCCCAGCGTAGACTGCACCATAAGAATATTAAGCGTTCGTATCAGATCGTCTTTTGGGCGATCGTCGCACTCCATTTTGCGTTTTGGGTAGATTGGCTGTTTCTGAATAGAACACTAATCACAGCAATTTTTAACAGTTATTTTTAGCAGTTAATAGTTCATCTATCGATGTTCAAGAGGGGTTCATCGGAAGGCTTACCAGCAACAAATGCAGGGTATCTACCCTTTTCGGCGAAGCTATAATTCTCTCACGGGTTAGAGAGGTACAACTGGCTATGTCAAACCTTGAGCAAATTGAAGCAGCAATTCTTTCATTGCCATCCGCTGAGTTTGAGAAATTAAGGCTGTGGTTCCTTGATTTAGATTAAGACCGCTGGGATGAGCAAATAGAGCAAGACATTGAAGACGGCAAATTAGAGGCGTTTGCTCAGGAGGCGATCGGTCGTTGTCAGGTTTCAGTGCCTGGGGCGATTGTTACAGATCAAAGTTCTAAATAAAAGTTAGCAATCTATGCGCTGAGGCACCTTCAGGGTGAAAGAAACTGTCAACGAATCGGCGACAAGTGAGCCTTTTAACACTGGATTAGATTTAGTTTCTTAGGAACTTGCTCCATTGATCGCACTAACTATTCAGCCCTATAGGGCTTCACAAGAAGCTGCTATCAGTTAGATGACATCTAGCGCTATGTAATGCTACATAAAGCCTGTAAAATTTTCCTAGACCTATTAGGTTAGTTGAGTCCACCTTGACAATTTGCAGACCAATGGATGAAGTAGACCAATGGATGAAGTTGTCATCACTGAGTATGACCCAAACTGGGTGCTACTTTTTGAACAGGAATCTGCACGTATTCGGACGGTTGTAGATAGAGATCTCATCACTCGCATTGAGCATTTTGGCAGCACGGCAGTACCCGGGTTAGCTGCAAAACCCATTATTGATTTATTGGTAGGGGTACGCTCCCTTGCAGAAGCAAAGCAAGTTGCTGTCTCTCAGCTAGAACACTTGAGCTATGCTTACTGGTTCGATAATCCCGACCCTCAACGGATGTTTTTTGTGAAGGGTCTACCACCTAACAGTCCACGCACTCATCATATCCATATGGTTGAGCCAGACAGTGTACTGTGGGAGCGTTTGATATTTCGAGACTATCTTTGCAAGCATTCAGACGAAGCGGCACGGTATGCACAATTGAAGCGTCATCTTGCCCAACGCTTTTCGAGCGATCGAGAAGCATACACAGTGGGCAAAGCAGAGTACATAGAGTCTGTTATGCAAAAAGCTCGACAACAGCTAGCCAGCTAACGACCAAAATAAGCGGTGGCAAGTAACTTTAGCAACCCAATCAAGATCTCTCGCCTGTCCGCTTCATCACCTTGTTGGACGGCTTTACATATTCGGTCAAGGCATTGGCTTGAATATATCCTGTTAAGTTCAAAGCAAAGTTCTTTTGAAATTACTGAGAGCAAGCAGTTCTGCGGTACCAAAATAGAGGCAAAACATGACGTATGTGGAGAAGAGAAAGAACAAACCAAAATCAAAAGAGTGAGATTGTGCTGAATGCTGACTGCTATAGGACAGATAAGCCGTTTATGACTGATCCAGTCAGCACGCCTTCACGTTGGCATCAACTGATTGGCTTAGACGAATTACCGTTAGATCCTAATACAAGAGTGCAACTTGAAGTATGGTTAAACACGCTCAAAACTGTTTGTGGCAAGAAGAATCTATTAAGGTTTCCTACTCCTGAATCTTATGAAGCCTTTGACCGAGAAGGCATTGAACTGTGGAAGAAGGTACGTCAAGAATTAGCCTCTAACTATGACGTGTTCTACTACAGCACAAGATTAGCAGGATTGTTCAAACATCCTGATGCTCCTATGGTGAAAAGGATCAGGCTAGGAGCTGAGTATAGCTGTTGGGCAACTTGGTATGTTGATGATGTCGGATGTTTTGATCCGGTTAAGCTTCCTATTAGCCAAGAAACTCTTGAGCGATTAAACAAATGGCAAGATGTTTTTGATGACACGCTTGATCATGACTATCCACCTGATTCTCGCTTCCCTAGCGAAGAAGTAGCCAAAATATGGAGTCGAGAGGGTATTAGGCTTTGGGTGCAGTTGCAAAGAGAGCTAAGCGCAGAGTATGAGGTACTTAAGCGTATTTACCATCAGGAAAAAACACAACTTATGAAACTGGATGATTGGATCAATGCCTACAGAGAGCAGTACCAGCAAGATGATATCGATAATTCATCACAACGATTGCTGTGAGTCAATTTTTATCAAAATCTTGCCCCACAGCAGCCAACACTTCACGGCAGCGGACGGTTGAAAGCGGCTGGTATTGAGTTCAATGTTATCTGCCGCCGCTGCGTTTTGCCGTTAGGCAGCAAATATGCTACGTTCACTTCACCTCATCATGAACTAGAAGAACTTCGCTGGCGCAGAATGAATTCGGCGATCGTCAAATCAACCGGAGTTGTCACCTTCAAATTCGTTTCTTCGCCTTCGACAATTTGTACCGGAAGCCCGCACTGTTCAAACAATGCCGCATCGTCGGTAACTTCCCAGCCTCGGCGGATGCCTTCTTCGTGACAGCGCAGCAGATCTTCAACGACAAAGCCTTGTGGCGTTTGAGCTGCCCAGAGGTTGGCGCGATCGGGCGTTGATTCGATAATTTTGCTGGCAGAATTGACGACCTTGATCGTGTCTTTGACCGCGACAGCAGCAATCAAACCCTGACAGTCTTGCAGGGCATCTGCACAGCGATCGAATAATTCTGGGGTGGCAAGGCAGCGTGCACCATCGTGGATCAAGACGCGATCGGCAACGACAGGTAGTGCCTGTAAGCCACGATAAACTGACTCCTGGCGCGTTGAGCCGCCCTGGATGAAATGCACCACCTTCGACATTTCCAGGTCAGACACAATTTCTTTGAAGTCGTGCCAGTCGTCGGGTTGGCAGACGATGCCAATCCAGTGAATGTGGCTTGATTGTTTGGCGGCGATCAGGGTCCAGGCGATCAGGGGTTGACCCAGGAGCGGAAGCAAAAGCTTGTTTCGGCTGCTGCCCATGCGCCGACCCGATCCGGCTGCGGGAATGAGAAGATACACGGAAGTTGAGCGAGTAAGGAACTTGCTGTTACTTTACCGTGAATTGGTTCGTGATTTTGCACCTCTGGGGGTGGCGATCGTCAACCCTTGACCGAAAAAGGCTCTGGGTAGCGGCGATGAACTTTGTAGGTTAAACGGGTGATTTGATTTTCCCAGACGAGCTGGCTGATGATTACATCGGCGTGGGCAAGCCAGTTTTGATCGACGAGCGGAATGGGTACGTCGATCGGCAGAATGCGATAGCCCTGTTTGGTGGCGTGACGAAAACTGTCCGACTTCAGTGAACTGAGATCGAGTTCGTCGAGCTTGAGCTTGAGAATACTATTCACTTCACAGGGCATTCCCATTACGTCACCTCACTTTTGAAACACTTCTGTTTGAACACTGTCGAATGAATCAATGAATTAAGGATCAACCCCACTGGGCATGAATGATCATTTAGCGATCGGCTCCCACCGGAATTGATTTGGTGAGTCGAGCCTGCAATGAGGCCATCAAATCATTGTCATTGCGATGGGCTTCCCAGGAGCCAGAGTAGCGTCTGCCGATATTCCATTTGCCGCTCATCGTGTTGCCATCTTCGGAAAGCGTGCCCTGGTATTGAATCGGCTGCGGTGAGCTGGTGAGGTATTGTTTAGTGAACTGAATTCTGCGCCCCACCAAATCGCCCGTCACCTGCGCTTCTCCCAGCATTCCGTCGTCCAGAATGCGTCCCGAAAGAGTATTGCCGCCCTGCACAAAAGTTGCCTCAAAGCGAGTCGGGTTGCCATCTTGCCAATAGGTTCCCAGCCACGTTCCGGTGATGTCATTCATTGGGTTGCCATCCACTCAAGACATTGCTGCATCTGATGTTGCATTGTTTGTCGATCGGCATGGTAGCGACGACCATGACCAGGAAGCACCCATTCAAAGGAGTATTTTGCTAAATTTTGCATCGATTGCCTCAACTCTGTCCAGGAATACCAGCAGGCACGGCGAAAGGCGTACAAATGACCCAGTTCGCTCGACCAGGCAAGGTGGTCCCCGGTGAACAAAAAGCGATCGTCATACAGCAAAACGGTGTGTCCGCGCGTATGTCCGGGAACGGGGATAATCAGCAAATCGTCGGCTAACGCAAAAGGTTCGCTGCCGGAAAGCTGAATTTCAACGTCTTGCGTACCGCGGCTGATTTCTGCTTGATGCAAGATTCGATCGCAGCCAAAATGATCGTGAAACTTTTGATGATCGGCAACATCATCGCGATGAGTGAGATACAGATAACGAACCCCGCCCATTTTTTCAATCTGTTTCACTAACGGCGGCGCAAACCGGGGTGAATCCACCAGGATATTCCCCTCTGAACGTTGAATCAAATAGCTTGCTGCACCAAAAGAATTCTCGGCGTGATAGCCGCAGTGATAAACATTGTCAGCGATATGAATCGGAAAACTTGCCTGAATTTTCAGAACATCGGTTGGTTTTTCGACTGTGCCGATCGACGCTGTGGGACAGGACAATAACGCCTGCATTGCCTTCAAATGCTCTGCTTCACTAATAGGCTGATGATAGACGGCTGACTGGTCGCCGATATCGGCAAAGACTTCGGGAGCCATCCAGCGACAGGTATCGCAGTCAATACAGGTGCGATCGACGTAGAAGTTACCGCTGACATTTTCCGATCGTCGTTCAGTAAGATGTGCCATGATTTTAAGGAATCAAAGGAATTCCCGGTAAAAAGTCTGCACTGATCACCTGTTGCAGTGTGTAGCGCTTCAATTTCCGCGATCAGGTGAACGGCATCAAGCCGGTGACACTGCTGCGTTTTAAGCAGATTGACCTGCTCCTGCGTCCAGGCATAGAAATCGGCTTCGTAAAGCGATGTGGAGTCCATGGGTCACGGCTCGATCGCGGTTATAGCATGGGGCGTTACGGAATCAGGAGTAGAGGGCCAATTCTGCCACACCATGATTGCCTCCATGATAACGATCGCCGCTGAAACGATCGCACCCCGATCGCGCCTAGAGCAGCAACAGCACGCAACGACAACAGCCAACTACAGCGTATAGGTAAACCCTTCCACCAGCGCACCCGGAACCCACGTTCCGCCCACGTCGCGTCCGCCATAGGTTCCCACTTCCGGGATAAACTCCTGGGTGTCGGTGAGTGCCAGCAGGTTTTCGCCCCAGAAGCGATACAGGGTTTCGTCGAAGCGCAAATTTTCGATCGGCGCAATGATTTCACCGTTCTCGACCCAGAAGCAGGCGTAGCGAGTCATGCCCGTAATTCTGCCGCTCGGTCGATCGCTCCAGTTGAGGTAGTGCAGGTTGGACAAATAGAGCCCGGTGTTGAGGGCTTTGAGAATGTCAGACGATGCCAGGGTTCCAGGCGCGACCGAGGGCGATCTCAGTCCTTCGCCGCCGCTTGCGCCGTTTGCGGGTTTGCCAAATTCCTTGGCGGAACGAGAGCTAATCAGCGTATTCACCAGCTTGCCCGCCTGGATTAAGGGGAGATCGATCGGCGCAACTTCACCCCATTCGTTAAAGCGCGGTACCAGTCCCCGGCTGAAGTCTTCGCTGAGGTAAAACTGTTCAGAGAGCTGTTTTTCGCCCCTTTGCAGCACTCCCAGTGCACTGCCGCCTCGCTGAATTGCCGATTCGCTGACGCCGCCCCAGGACAACATACTCACCAGATCTGCCATTGCCGCCGGAGCCAGATAAGTGCGGTACTGTCCGCGAGCGATCGGTTTTGGAGGCTGAGAAAGACGATCGAGCTGCTGTTTGGACTCGACCAGCTTGGCAGTATAAGCCGCCTGATCCCACTGATTTCCGGCAAAGGTGCCTTTGACTGCCTGACCGTCTGCCGTGAACAGGGAATAGTCCAGCGCAAAGGAATCGGTGGCAAACCAGTGCTTTTGTCCGGCAGAGTCTGCATAGCCGCGAAAAATCGACCCACCGCTGTAAAGGCCTGTAAAGTCTAGCCCTGCCACATCCGGCAAAATCGCATCCACGATCGCCCCGGGTGGAAGCAGCTTCCCGGTCTGGACATCACAGCTAGTCGCGTCCCCTGTTGGAATCACCAGATAGGGGTCTTCAGGAAGCTGAGAGATCTCCTGCCGCAGGTCTTCCAGAGCATCTTTTACTCCATGCCAATCGGTTTCCCAATTTCCGGTAAAAGGAAACAATCGCGAAGTGGTGCGCTGGTCTTGCATTAGCGTTAGGGAAATCGAGCCATCTCGCACGTTGCCCGTTTGCCGAACTTTAGCGCGATTAAACCGGATGAACTGGCTCTGTTCGCCCATCAGCCTGAGCTTAAAGGATTCTTCGGATGACAGGAGCGATCGAAGCTGGGTAACGAGGCGATCGAAGGTAGATTCAAGGGGAG
>NZ_JACJOR010000176.1:0-5078 GCF_014695615.1 Leptolyngbya sp. FACHB-711 | reverse complement strand
AAATTAATTCAGAGATCAGTTTACGACGTTTCAAAATCAAGACTAGGTAGATGCTTTTACAGCAAACTGATTAAGCTCGCCAGATAATAGAATTCAACAAAAAGATTAATACAGGTTTAAGGTGTTACTTTACAATTAATTAAGAAACGACTAAACAAAATAATCTATTTCCAAAGACAGATAGGGGAACAAATATTTTAGAGGGACAAGTATAGAAGGACAAATATTGTGGAAGAAATCATTGTCACGCCTGGAATTTGCAACTGGGCAGCTCGTATGTTCGAACTCGTATGTTCGAAACTGCCAGATCCAGTGGTTGATAGACTAAGCCCAATATTGCTTCAGTCACTGCGAGCTGAGAAGATCGCCTGTTAGCAGAGGAAGACAAAGGAAACTCGTCACGTCTTTAGAGGTGACTATAGAGCAATACCGCAGGCTGTAGTAGTTTCAAGCAGATGCTCAAGGGATGTAGAGGCAAGTGCATTGCTACAAGAGGACGTTGCCAGGGTTGCTGGAGGGAAGATGTAATGGTAACTGATGCATTTCACTGCCGTCAACGCCTCAACTCTCTACTGAGCAAAACTTTGTGAATTGACCGCTTAAGATGAAAACCGATGAAGAGTTGAGGTTGAATCAGGTACGTTTAGGTTTCGTAGCACTAAGTTACTGATAGCTGGATCAGATCTTCGATTCAGCCCTGATGGCAAGCAGTAACCCTTTAGCTTATAGAGGAATCAAGATTCCCTTCATCATCTTAATGGCAGTGGGCTTGACAATCACCTTTCTGCGCTACAAGCAGCCCGCTCATTGTGACACCCTCTGTACTGGCACTCAGCCCTGCCAAGCGGGACAGTGCAAGTTTGGAGAGCAAAGAGCAGGCTTTCCCATAACCTTTGCGAAATGCGGAAGGCGGTTCACTCCAAGTGGTTGGGGCAAGGCTGGGCTAGAAGATTATGCCTACGCGAGCCTTGGGGCATTCACTCTTAATGTTGCCTGCTCCAGTCTTACCTTGTAGCTGTTCTTAAGGTTGATTCGATGGCTTTTCTCTTTGTTCCGAGCATCATTCAGAATCAAAGGGTGAACCTTACCGTCTCCATTGGGAGTGAAGTGAGCCGCAACATTGTTTCACGATCGGGGTGCATTGCCGAATGATAGCCAGTTACTCAAATTCCCTATCCCCGTCGAGCCACTATGAAATCTAACGTGCTTTGTGTCAAGCTTCTCCTCCTGGTAGCCCTGCCCGTTCTTGGGATTCTCACCCCGGAGAAAGCGGTTGCCCTGCCTGCTCCAGATCTGAAAGCCAGATTGCTATCAGACATTGCCTTTCAATATGCAAAACTTGGTGATTCGCAAGAGGCCGTTGCTGTTTCCGAGCAAGCACTGGAGGCAGCGGCGGCAATGCAACCCTGCTTTAAGGCAAATTCTCTGGCAAAAGTAGCAGGCAGCTATTTGCTGGTTGGACAGGAGGCAGAAGGCAAGCGATGGGTTGCAGAGGCGATCGAGACTGCCCGCACTCAAGCGGCAACCGCATGTAGCGGCAGCGCCACGTCTCCAACCGAATCGTTAATGAATCGGGCTGGGGAATTTGCCGAAGCAGGACAATTTGAGTTAGCGATCGCGCTCGGCAGTGGGATGGGCGATCCACTTACCCTGTCAGAAATTGCAGCTGATTTGCTGGAAGCAGGACAATCTCAGCGAGCGGATAAGTTACTGAAGGAAGCGATCGCCCAAGCGCAAAAAATTGACGATGCCTACTACCAAACGCAAACGTTAAACAACATGGGCATGAAGCTGGCTCTGGCAGGACACCCTGAACCTGCAAAGGCGGTACTGGAACAGGCAATCACCAGTTCGGCAGCGCTGGATACCGAGAACCCTGAAACGGCTTCATTGCAGAGACACGCTCTCCTTTGGACGGCACGACAGTTTACTGAGCTAGGCGCAAATGATCAGGCGATCGCCGTCCTGGATCAAACCCTCCCAAAAATTCGCAGCCGCCCCGCTGACTCGTTCCCCCTTGACAAAGCGATTCAGCTTGTTGATGCGGCGCTTCTCTACCAGCAGTTGGGTTTGAACGACAAAGCAGTGGCGACACTGGCAGAGGCTTACCAGTTTGCTAGAGCCATTGCCCCTAATAATGCCCGACGAGGTCGAGCTGATGCAGATGCGCTGGGTCAAGCCGCAGTGGGCTATGCCAAGATCGGCGACTTCGAGCGAGCCATGCAGATTGTTCAGGAGATTCAGCCCGCCAGCGCACGACAGGGGACATTGGGAAATATTGCGATCGCCCATGCAGAGGCAGGCAATCTGGAAGCGGCGATCAAGCTGGCGCAGTCCAACCCCAATCGCAACGGCGCGATGATTGGCATCGTCAGACACTATTTGCAGCAAAAGCAGCCAGACCAGGCATGGCAGATTGTCCAGGCACAGCAGGTCAAAGGCATTTTGTCGGAAGTGGCAGTCGGGTATCTTGATGCAGGACAGCCCGAACAGGCACTGCAACTTGTTCAGGCTGGCAAGCTGGAGGGATTCACGCCAGACCTTGTGCAGGGTTATGCTCAGTCGGGGCAACCAGAGCGGGCAATGCAGCTTGCTCAAAGTGAAGGAATCGCATGGCTACTGCCCTCAGTGGTACAGGGGTTTGCCCAGCAGAAGCAGTTCGATGCCGCTTTGCAAACGGCTCAATCCATCGTTGATCCGGTCGATCGAGCACAGGCACTCATTGCGATCGCTCGTGCTTATGCTGAACCGCAAGCTGAGGCACAAGGAACAATTCAACGGTTCATGATGCAGCTGCAGGATAAGGTTGCAGGACTGTTTGGCACCTCCGATCGGGAAAGAGCAGCTGAGGTGTTAGGGCAAGCCTTGCAAGCGACGCAGTCTATCTCCTCAGCGAATTGAAGATTCTCACCCCCAGTACGTCAGCAGCCTTCTCCTACTCCGGTTCGAGTTCGAGACGAATCGCAGACTTTGCGGTGAGAGTTCCTTTCCGATCGCTGCGGTCTGAGCTTGACGCTGCTGCACATAAGCATCTACATCCCGGCCGTGTCAAGGGAACCTCACCCACTGTCATGCTTTGCCTCCCGAATGATGAGCTGCATTCTTGAGACTATGGCGTTCTTGAGACTGTGGTTGGGGTACCTTCTCCTGCTTTACCTCGGTTGTCAGATCGCTAAAGACATAATCGCTAAAGACATAGTGGGACTGAAGCATCCATTTATCAGAAGACAATCTGGGGTTAGAGTACAATCAAGACAATACAAGCGGTTGGGGTCATGCATGCGATCGAGCCAGTTGTACCTTTACAGGAAACCTTTAGCCAGTTCTTTAAGCGTGCTCGCTATGCAACTCGGAGCGATTATCGCCAACCGATTCCCCCGCCTGCCCTCTCTCAAGCAGATCAGCAATGGGGCATTGCCTTGCTAGCACCCCTGCAAGGTGGCTAATGGTGAAGACGTTGCCTGAGAAGTGCTGCAAGTGTGCCATGCTGTCGGCAGAGCAGGCGCAGAAGCTGCATGGTGAGGCAGGGGATGGCTGCTGGAATCCGTCAGTTTGCTATAGTCGCAGATCGTATGCTCGCAATCGCGGTCGTATCAATCAAACGCGCAGCCGCAAACGCAAGGAAGCCGGATTTAAAGAAATCCAGGTCGAATTTGAGCCGCTCAATCAATTGGTATTCGGCGTGTTGGTAGTATATCGCAGCGCAGGAGCAGACACTCCAGTTCACGCAATTGCGGCTGAGATTTGGCAAGGGCAAGAGAAAGTGGCGATCGTTCCTCCGGTTCACTGTGCAGGCATGGTTCCCAGCCAAGTGCATACTTATGTGGGCAAAATGCTGAATGTGCTGGAGGAGCGATACGGCATCAAGAAGTTTGCTAGCCTCACTCGGCTTGATCCAAATTTGTGTTCGATTCGTCCTTGTCCATTACAGGCGTGAGGGCTGAGATGCAACCAATCGAGCAACTGGAATTGCCGTTTTGGGAGATGTTGAAGGAGGCGACGATCGCGCCGGACGAGGCGAATTTGCAGCAATTACTTGATGTCCTGGAAAGCGCTCTGGCTAACCTGGATACCGTTGGGCAGTTGCAGATGGCAGCAGAAGCGATCGCCCAGATTGTGCAGGTGTTTCAGAAACGATCCGTACTCGCGTTTGAAGAGTTGGAGGCGACTGCCAGTGAGGAAGGTCCCGTCATGCCCTTAGATGCCTTCGATCGCTATGTGCGGCAAACGATGGAGGTTGATTTTGAGCTGTTCATCGAACCGATCGAGCGTTTGCCTAGAAAGATGCGAGAACAGCAGGAGCGATTACCCCTTTGGGGAATTGCGGAACAACCGGACGAAATGGGGTCAGTGATAGGGGAGTTAGACCAAGCTGCATTGTTGCAGGCATTAGATGAGCAGATGAGCCAGGCTCCCGGCTTAACCGAGGTAGAAGCTTTTAATAAGGCAATGGGCATTGCGCATGATGAAGATGTTTCGACCTGGACTGAAGCGATCGCCCAGTGCTTGCGGAAGCACCAGATTGCAACCATCCCGCTGGTGCAGCTTCAGCAAATGGTGCGGATGCCATTGGTGCAATTGTGGCTTGCATTGCTGCTAGGCGGGTTTACAATCGAGCAGCGGGGCAAATTCTACGAAACCGAGCAGATTTGGGTTCTAGTCGGCTGTTAAATGCGTCTGTTACTCCCCTTTCGCGGTATGCCCTCAGGCCCCTGGTTAGAAGTCGGCTTAGACAGCCTATTTTGCAATTCCTCGTCGCGTCAATCTTGAGGTTCCTAGATTAACCGCTGCGAGCGATCTGAGTGATCTGTAGGTTTGAAAGGGGTTGATCAAACGGCACGATCGCTCCTGCACTGCTAACCTTTAGGATAGATCAGGTATTTGCATCTAGTAGTCTGCCAAGGGAACTTTGCCTGGTGGGGTTATTTCTGGTAAGGTGACTCAAATCCAGGAAGATCATTATGGGTCAGAAGCGTTACATCGTCGATTTAACGGATGCCGAAGTTCAACAGCTAGAAACCCTGTTGAGGACTGGAAAGCACTCGGCTCGCAAACTGACCCGTGCCCGTATCTTGTTG
>NZ_JACJOR010000175.1:0-28796 GCF_014695615.1 Leptolyngbya sp. FACHB-711 | reverse complement strand
CTCTCCAACCCCTTCTTCAATGTCTGCCGCAATCACTAAAGGAATCTCTGCCCAGTCCTGAAGCTGCTGAGTTCGCAAGCCGATTTCTGCCGCACTGCCGCCCAGCAAAATCACGCCGCCCACGCCCAACTCTTGAATCGATCGCTGTAGCACCGCATGCGGAGCTTCCCATTGAGGATATTCAATCTGATGGTCAAACAAATGCCCAGAAGCGCGAACGACAATCATCTGGGCGATTTGCTGCCGCAGTGATAAAGTTTCCCAGTCGGGCAGAGCCGACAGTAGACCTGTTTTTGTCAAGGCTGGCTGTCCTTGTCTTCGAGTTCGTCTTCGTCGTCGAATTCGCCGTCTTCAAGATCGTCGTCGAGTTCTAGATCCGCGTCGTATTGCGCGTCGAGTTCGTCGTTAAGAGCGACGGCTTGATCATCAACCCCGATCGCCTCCTCATCGTCTGGTTTGCGCTCCTGGCTGAGCTGATTCAGCAGCGACAGCACTTTCGTTCCCCGCTCGATCGAGCGATCTTCGACAAAGATGACTTCAGGGGTGCGTCTTAGGCTCAGCCGTTGTCCCAACTCACTGCGGACATAGCCTGTTGCCGACTTTAGCCCTGCCATTGCTGCGGTTCGCGCTTCGTCCGATCCGTAGATGCTGACAAAGATTTTGGCGTGCTGCAAGTCGCCCGATACATCGACATCTGTAACGCTGACCATGCCGAGCCCGACGCGATCGTCCTTAATTCCGTTAAAGAGTAGCTGGCTGACCTCCCGCTTAATCAGTTCCGACACGCGGGCAACCCGACGACCAGTAGCCATAGTTCTCCTCCCAATAGTTCGCGACAGTCAGTTTTGCCCTGCACGGCTCAGGCTCTGCTCAAGATTAGCGGATGCCAGTTGCGATCGTGATGCCTCTTTGGGCAAATGTATTTTGGCTTCAAGAAATAATCTGCTTTTCCCTGGAGCGGCTCAGGATACTTCAAGACATCAAGCATCAGGACATTAAGCAGGACTCAATCCCAGCATGGCACGTAAAGTCAAGCCAAGAAACGTCAGGGCAGCCAACAGAAAAAGAACTGTTGCCACGGCAGTGACCGGACGCTTAAACAGAGGAACCAGCGGACTGAACATCGTCAGCAGCACGCCCAGCGAAAATGAAATGAGATAGCGGGGATAGCGAGAAACGTTATTTAAAAAGTCTTGCATGGAACAAATAATAATCGGGCAATGGACTTTGTTTATTGTACAAAACAAGGCTGAGGGTTTGATGAATGCAGATAAACTGCGCGATCGAATCTATCCGAAATGATCGATGAAGCGTTTTCGTTCAATTTCTCCCGGATGACTGAATTTCAGGCTTTGCTATACAATTTGAGTAGATCTGTCGTACTGATCCCCTGATTTTGTTTAGACAATTGATTCGATTGACGCGATCGATTAAGGAGCATCAGCATTCGTGAAGACTGCAAACGCCAGTCCAGCATTCCTCAATCCCCCACTCCTGAATCCTCCACTGAAGTGGGCTGGCGGTAAACGATGGCTTGTGCCGATGCTAATGGATTTCTGGCAACCCTATTCGCATCAGCGACTTGTAGAACCGTTTGTGGGAGGGATGGCAGTTGCGCTGGGTTTGCAACCCCGGCAGGCCGTGTTAAATGACCACAATCTGCATTTGATTAACTTTTATCGCTGGCTGCAAAAGGGACTTTGTATTGATATTCCATTAGAAAACAGCGCGGAGTATTACTACGGATGTCGAGAACGGTTTAATCAATTGATTCGAGACGGTCAGGCAAACAGTTCAGAGTCAGCAAAGCTGTTCTACTTCATGAATCGTACGGGATACAACGGCTTGTGCCGCTTCAATAATGGCAATCAGTTTAACGTTCCGTTCGGACGCTACAAAACCATTAACTACATCAGGGATTTCACAAGTTACGCTTCTGTTTTAAGAAGCTGGCAGTTTACCAGCAGCGATTTTTCTGCAATTCCCATTCTTCCAGGCGATTTTATCTATTCTGACCCGCCCTACGACGTAAAATTTACTCGCTACAGTGCTCAGGATTTTAAGTGGCAGGATCAGGTCAGATTAGCCGAATGGTTAGCGGCTCATCCTGGACCTGTAGTTGCCTCCAACCAGGCGACCGATCGCATTCTGAATCTCTATCAAAGCCTCGGTTTTGAAATCATATTCATTAATGCCCCCAGACGCATTTCCTGTACGGGCGATCGATCTCCTGCTAAAGAGGTTTTAGCCTACAAAGGAATCTGAGCGTAACTCTGATAGCAAGGGAAATTAGAAAGGGCAATAACAAGAAAGGGAAATAACGGAGGCAGTGCAGGACGCTACGACTGCTCAAACTCCCTCTAGCTTCTCCCTCTAGCTCCGCTTGAGACAGGGATATAATCGGCTTATTATCAATCGGAAGAATCGATCGCGTTTACCCTCGACAGGATATTGGATGTTCAAGGTTGTTACACCCCGCTACTCTCAGGAATTTGAGCGGTGGACTGATGCTCTCGAAACGGCAACGTCGCTCATGCCTCAGTGCAAAAAATGGACAGAAGATGTCAGAATCTACCTGCTTGGTGAACTGGTCTGGGTCTATAGCCGATCGCACAAATACCCGATGTATATTGGGGCAGGAATATACGATCGCTTGGCTCAGCTTTACCTTCAGGAAACCCTGGAAGCAGAGGCAGCAAAGGAAGAATCCTAGAAACTGTTTTTGCTGCATGTCCTAGATGCCTTTGCGGGATGGGTCTTTGCTAGATGTTTTCGAAGATTCCTGTGTATTTAGTCACACAGCTCATGAATCGCGTCGATCGCTTTTTGAATTAGGGCAACTAGCTCAGCTTCAGAGCCGTCAGAATGGAAAAGCTGCTGTGTTTCTTCGAGCAAAGTCTGTCCGGCAGTGTGCTGTTCCTCAGTGCGTTTCGTAGCGTGTTCCTCATGCAGTTTCTCATGCAATTCTTCAATAAGAGAAGTATCAAACAGGCGGAGAATTTGCTGCACCATGGGCTTAAAGTGGCTCAAGAACCACAAATAAGAACCATACAAATGTACTATAATCCTGCCAGGAATCAAGCTTCTGTACAGAAAAATTTACGCTTCCCTTCCTTCTCTCCCTTACCCCCGCTCCTATGAACCCTAAACTCGATCGTCCCCTCTGGAAAAATCGCTGGCTCAAATTCTCCTACGGTGCGCTGACCGGAATGGCGATCGTCCTCATCCTGGGGATCTTGCTCCTATCCACTTCGCAGAATGTTTAAGCAGTATGAAGCTAGACTTGGACAGCATTCTCCTTCATCTACCTAAAGAAGGCTGAAGCTTAAGCCAGTCCTGCCATTAAAGCAGTTCAGATACCATCTGACTATCAACGGTAATGGGAGGAACTTGACCAGTGATCAACGGCGATCGCATTTTTCAGGGGCAATGGTGAGAGTAGCGCAACTGCGAGTAAACTATAGGGCTAGTCAAGCTGACCAGCAGATAAATCTGTTGTAGATGTATCTGTGTATTTGACTCGCTCACTCCAGGTTCGACTGATGAAAGTACGTTTAATCCCTGACCACTGGCGACACCTGCTTGCCTTACAGTCAATCGCCCGGCAGTTTCCCAAAAGGGTAATCGCTTTACGGTATAAGGCATACGGCAACGGCGCGACCCGATCGAGGCTTCGGGTATTGCCTGCCCTGCTCTTTGTGGTGTCATTGGTGACCGTGCTGCTGGTGAGTACCGTTCCGGGGGCAACCGTTCAACCGCTTCGTTCAGAAATTCGTGGAGTTTGGCTCACGACCAACGATACGATCGTCCTTCGCGATCGAGCCAAAGTTCAAGATGCGATGGCGCAACTGCGGCGGTTAAACTTTAACACTGTCTATCCAGTTGTCTGGAATGCGGGTTATGCATTGTATCCCAGTGCGGTGGTCAGGCAGGCAGGCATTCAAAATTTTGTTTACCGGGGATTGCAGGGACAGGATATTCTTGCAGATTTGATTGCTCAGGGACACCAAAAAGGGTTACTGGTTGTTCCCTGGTTTGAGTTTGGCTTCATGGCTCCTCCCACCTCAGAGCTGGCATTACAGCATCCCGACTGGCTGACCCAGAAGCGAGATGGGGGTCAAACTTCGATCAGTGCGGCGGGTGAAGTGGTCTGGCTCAATCCGTTTCGTCCAGAGGTGCAGCAGTTCATTACCAGTCTGGTGCTGGAAATTATTACCCAATATGATGCCGATGGCATTCAGTTTGATGACCACATGAGCTTGCCTGCTGAGTTTGGGTATGACGATTACACGATCGCCCTCTACACTCAGGAAACAAAGAAGGCTCCTCCAAGTAATCCTCAAGATGCGGCATGGGTTCGCTGGCGAGCAGATAAGATTACGGCATTCATGACCAGACTGCACAAAGCCGTGAAAGAGCGGAACCCTCAGGCAGTGTTTTCGGTTTCTCCGAATTATTATGATTTTGCTTATCGGCTCCACTTACAGGATTGGCTCGCGTGGGTGCGGCAAAATTTGGTGGATGAACTGATTGTGCAGGTGTATCGATCGGACTTACAAAGTTTTCTGGAGCAAATTAACCGTTCCGAAATCCAGGAAACCCAGCGAAAAGTTCCTACAGGAATTGGCATTTTAACTGGGCTGAGGAATAATCCAGTCTCGATGCAGCGAATCCAGGCGCAGGTGCGGGCATCGCAGAGCCGCGGCTTGGGCGTATCGTTTTTCTATTACGAAAGCCTGTGGAATTACGCCTCAGAGCCAATCGCCGATCGACAGTCTGGGTTTCAAGCCCTCTTTCCATATCCGGCACTCCGCTCTGCGATTGAGTAAACTCTTGTTGCTTTCGCTGCTACCCAAAAATCTGCAATTCGGTTTCGCCCTTGTGCAAAGTCCCCGATAAGTTTTACAGCCTGTCTTTTGACAATCGGGTTTACGCTCCACGAGGATAGGGGAGTGCAACTTTTGGGCGAGAGGTCGATTGGTGAAGCGTGATTTCGCGTTGACGGCATTTTCTCTAATGTTCCTGCTCTGGTTTGTAATCAATCTGGCTCCTGGCCCTGCTCAGGCGTTGCTTAGTCGGGGGTTGCTTAGTCAGGGCATGATTCATCACGATTTGGGTGGGACGATCGCCGCCATCCAGGATGTTCAGCGGGCTGCCGACTGTTTTTGTCATCAGGGCATGATGCTGACGTATCAGAAAACCCCGGAATTGCTGGATCAGATTTGCGTTGTTGGGATGGCAGTGGGTTAAATCCATGCTCGATTTACTTTTGCTTGCCAGCCTTGGATTTCTCGGCAGTTTCGGACACTGTGCTGGGATGTGTGGTCCGATCGCGGCAGCGTTTTCCCTTTCAGATACAGCTCGAACCTCGCGGGGAGCAAAGCTGCGCTATCACCTGCTGCTCAACCTGGGACGCATTCTCAGCTATGCCCTGGTTGGCGGGGCGATCGGCGCATTGGGGTCGGTCTTGATTGCGGGCGGACAGATGGCTGGTGTAGGCAGTCTGCTGCGGCGTGGCATGGCGTTGCTGACTGGAAGTTTACTGATCTGGTTTGGCTTGGGTCAGGTAGCTCCGGGACTGCTGCCCAAACTGCCGTTTCTGCATCCTTTGCTTCAGGGAAAATGGCACGATCGCCTCAGCCAGAGCATGGTGAAGCTGTCGTTTGGCTCGCACTGGGGTACACCGTTTTTGCTGGGCAGCGTGTGGGGGCTGATTCCCTGCGGGTTTTTGTATGCAGCGCAAATCAAAGCAGCGGAAACCGGCAACCTCTGGTACGGCATGGCAAGTCTGTTGGCATTTGGAGTGGGGACAATGCCGATGATGGTGGGTGTGGGGGTGTCGATCGGATCAATCAGTGCCAATCGCCGCAGTCAGCTATTTCGGTTGGGTGGCTGGATTACGCTGCTGATTGGTATTCTCACCCTGATGCGAACAGGTGATATCATGACCGACTACACCGGGTATGGCGCGATCGTCTGTTTGATGCTGGCGTTGGCGGCGCGTCCGCTCGCTCGGCTCTGGGGAACGCTGTTGCGCTATCGGCGTGTCTTGGGCGTGAGTGCATTTCTGCTGGCGTTGGCGCATAGCCTGCACATGATCGAGCATTCCTGGCAGTGGAATTTTGACGCGCTGTTTTTTATGCCCGTTCCGTATCAAATTGGCATTGTCCTGGGCGGGATTGCGCTGCTGCTGATGTTACCTGCTGCCATAACCAGCTTCGATCGTGCCCAGCAAAAACTGGGGAAACTGTGGCGATCGATTCATCTGCTGTCGATTCCGGCGTTGATTCTGGTAGCCGTTCATACGATTACCGTCGGCTCTGAGTTTCTGGGTGCAATGCAGCCAACCGCCTGGAACTGGGGCTGGACGATTGGACTGGGAGCCACGGTGGCGCTCGTGCTGCTGCTGCGCTGCTCCTGGCTGTGGTCTATTTTTGCGTTAGAGAAGTTTTATGTTCCACCCGATCCAACCAAATAGTTTTTCCTTAAACCGTTCCTCAAAGCGGGTCTTCGCGATTCTGGGACTGGCATTGACGGTTACTCCTGCTTTGTATGGCGCGATCGGCTTTCAGCCCGTGACGGCTCATCAAGTCGAAACCTCCGGAAACGTAGGCGCGACGATTCACATTGAACCGAACGATCGCCCTCGTGCAGGTACGCCCAGCCTGGTCTGGTTTGCCTTAGTCAAACGCGGCGGACAGGCAATCCCGCTTTCGGACTGCAACTGTGCCCTGTCGATTTACACGCAGCCCCAACAATCAGGCGATCGACCAATTCAGCAGCCTGCTCTACGGGCGACCTCTGCCGCCGGGCGAGACAATCTTCCCAGCGCAACCGTGACCTTTCCCCGTGCTGGAACCTATGAGGTGGTGCTGCGCGGTAGTCCGAAGACGCCTGGCACGTTTAATCCGTTTCAGTTGAGCTATACGGTGACGATCGCCCAATAATCGCCCAATAATTCCTGAAATTTTTGGCGTGGCTGAATCGAAATATGAAGAACCCAAGTGAGCTCCTGCATCGCCCCCTAAATCCCCCAATGCTGAGGACTTGAGGAGTAGTTCCCCCCAAAGTTGGGGGGCTAGGGGGGCGAATCATACTCAAATTCAGCAACGCCAAATTTTTGACCCCATTTACCAGACGCGCCACTCGTCCCAATCCAAATTAAAGATCGAGGTATCTGGAAAGGCGATCGGGTTTTGGCGTGCCCGCAGGCGGGTTTGCAGTTCCGCAAGCTGGGGTTCGGGCAGGGGCAGATTGTCTACCAGCTCGTAAGGAAAGAGATTTTTTTCCAGGGCATAAGCGGCAGTTTCTCCGGCGGCGGCTCCGGCAGACCACTCAAAGGAATGGACGCGATAGGCAGCGGCAGCAATAAAGCTGGTGGCAATGCTCTTGCCTGTGACGATCAGGTTATCGATTTTCTGCGGAATCATTGCTCGCAGCGGAATTTGTGCCGGATAAGCTGAACCGTGTGCCCGCCGCATTCCTTCGCGTTCGGTGTTGCCGGGGGTTTCGGGCGGCGAAAGCGTCATGCAGGGGTGAAAGTCGATCGCATACTGAGCGATGCCCACCGCATCAGGATAAATGGTCGATCGCGTCCGGCGTGGAATCTGGTTCGCAGGAGTATCTTCCACGATCGCGTTGGTGGCTCCCAGGCCTGCCAGGGCAATCCGCAACTGTCGATACATCGCGTCCGGTAGGGTTTGCTGATAGTAGGAATCGTTGTAGTCTACCTGAGAGATATCAATTTCTGAAATCATAAAGCCGTTTTCGTCTCCGTAGGACGGACGACCCACAATCCGGCGCGACTCGCGGATATAGGGATATTTCGACAGTCCGTGCGCTGTTCCCATCGGAGCATCGAAGCCCTTCAGGTAGCGGTGATTGGGTGCGGGCTGCTTCTTGCCATTCCCCAACTGAGAATCTGTTGTGCCCTCGACCAACCAGTAATAGTAACCGAGCGCATTCTCCTCGCCCTTTCGCAGCGTGTCCGATCGCAGTCCGCCCATCCAGCCACCGGGTTGAAGCTGTCCGGTTTGCTGAAGCTGATCGCGGCTCAAAATCAAATTATCCGCAGCCGTTCCCGGACGGTAATCGTTGCCCCACGTCCAGTTCTGCATGGAAATATCGCCCGGTTTTGGATTTGATACACCGTTGCGACCTTTTTCCCTACGTGGTTTCGGGCTGAGAATGCGCCGATAGGTAAACACATAATCAAAGTTGGCGTTATCTCGCTCGTAGCTGTAATAAGGGGCATACTGCGGATAAAACGATGGCATCTCCTGGGGCTGCGGATTCTCAGTTTGCTCCATTGCAAAGGTATAGGTAAAGCCTTGGGTGCAGTACGGATCGCTTGTTTCACTGGGTGAGGAAGGATTGCGGTACGATCGCGGATCAATTCCCAGTCGGTAAGGCACATCTGCCAGAGCCACCAGTTCTCCGGTTTCCGTCGCGTCGATCACAAACCAGCGATTTTGATTTGCCAAAGGCACAAAGGAAATCACTGTTTTCTGAAACCGATCGGAATCCTCGTAGCGATAGGCATCCTCGATTGTCTGCGAAAGGGTTGCAGTATTGAGCGGCGGCTGACCGGGGGCAGGACGGTGTTGGAGGGCGATCGCCTGCTCGATCTGCTTGCCATTTGCACTCAGCTTCAAATCCTTTACCACGGTGGCAGGAAACCATTTCAGCTCTCCTTTGCCCTGCCGCTCGGCCTCCTTCAGCATCGACTGCAAAATTTCTGCCGCGTCTTCGGGCAAAAAACAGGATTCGCTCACCCAGCAGTCCCCCGGATTGAGCGTGCCGTATTTTTGCTCGATGCGCTGCCGTAGTTCCAGATAGCCGCGTGGATAGAACAAGAGCGATCGCTGTCGCTGTGCCTCATCCAGGGCAGAAGTGCCTTGAGCAGTGAGCTGTCCGCCCAGCCAGTCGGTAATTTCAGTCAGACATACGGTTTTGCCGTCTGATAAAGCTTCATAGGCAGCCGCAGTTCCGGCTAGTCCGCCGCCCACAATCAAAATTTCACAGTTTACGGTTTGGTCGGGCGTGGAAAGGCTGGGCTGAGCTTGCGCGAGAGCCAATGACACTAGGCTGGGATGGGAGACGATCGCCAGAAGCGTACCGAAAAAGGCAACCATCCGAACTTTAAGCCGGGAAAATTTGAGTCGAAACAAGGTTGGTCGAGAAAAGCGCATTATGAATACCGTATCTCGCTCTGTTGATCGAATGGACTCTCCTCGGATAGGTTCCCTGAAGGGCTGTCCTAAACGAGGTTTGACCCTGGGGGCGAATGTAGCACATCGGATCAAAATATTCTCTGAGAGCGTTTACGGAGTATAGGTGGTGCTGACTGTAGACCCTTTTGACAGACCCTTTTGGCTGCTACCGATCGTTTGTGCAGTTACGTTAATTAATTCCTTGTTGAGAACAAAAGCAGGAAGCAATATGAAATCTCGTCGCTTTGTCCTGGCTGCTGGCTCAAGTTTTATGGCAGTTTTGGCTACAGGCTGTGCCAGCAAATCAGTTTCTCAAAAATCTGCTCCTGCCCCGACCTCAGAGCGCCTGAATCAAAACGGTTCTCCTGGCGGGGAGGCAGCTTCTTCTCCAGCAAATCCTCCTAGCCCAACCCCTGAGGCAAGCGAGGAATTAATCCTGAGTTCTGGCAGTTTTGTTGCTGGCGAACATCCTACCCAGGGCACTGTTCGCATTACAAACCAGAGCGGCAAACGAGTTCTAGAGCTGGATCAAGCGTTTAAAACTTCAACTTTTGGACCCGATTTATTCGTTGTTTTGCATCGATCGCCCGATGTGATTGGTTCTACCGTTCCGCCTGCTTTTCCAATTAATGAAGGGGATTACGTTCTGTTGGCTCCGCTCAAAAGCTATAGCGGCGCGCAAAGCTATGACATTCCCGATAACGTAAAGCTTGATGAGTTTAAATCTGCGGCGATTTGGTGTCGTCTATTCAACGCGACATTTGGAGCAGCAACGCTAAAACCATCTGTTTAATTTGTTCGATGAATTGGTCTGGATTGGTCTGAATTGGGGATTCATTTGTGCGAATTGGGCTAATTTGGCCTCCGCTCGATCGCCAAAGAAACACGATCGCCGCCAATTCCTTGCATTGTTTTGAGCAGTTGAGCAACTGCATTGTACGTTAGTTCGCGATCGGCTTTCAGCAGCACTACTCCGTTTGGGTTTTCAGAGAGAAACTGCTGCATTTGTTGAGCAAGCTGATCGGAACTCACAGGTTGATTATTGATAATTGTTTGGCGATCGGCGTTCAGTCCAACCACCAGGGTCTTTAGCTTGGCAGATTCTCCGTCTGCCCCGGCTCCGCTCGTTCGCGGTAGATTTAGATTGAGAATTTGCTGTCCGGTCAGCGTCATCGACACGATGATAAAGAACGTCAGCACGGTCATCAGCACGTCCATCATCGGCACAAGGTTAACTTCTGGAAGTGGTGCCCCCGATCGTTTGTTTTTAAACCGCATCGTTTTGCCTGGAGTTTTTGCCTGAAGTTTTTGCCTGGAGTTTTGCCTGGGTAAGATTCTGCTACTCGATCGCCAGCGACACGCGATCGCCGCCTACATCCTTCATTTCGCCCAGTATTTGAATCACCTGCTCGTACGACAACTTCTGATCTGCCTGGAGCACGATCGCGCCTTTGGGCGTTTTCTCTAGATAGGCTTGGATGTTGGGCAGTAGCTCTGCTTTGGCGATCGGCTGATTGTTTAACAAAAGCTGATTCTCGGCTTGCATCTGGACGATGAGCGGTTCGGGCTGGGGTTCCGCAGGCGTGGCGGGCTGATTGGATGGAAGCTGAACCTGTACGCCCTGCTGGGTGGCTAACGTCATCGACACGATGATAAAGAATGTCAGCACGGTCATCAGCACATCCAGCATCGGCACAAGATTAACTTCTGGAAGCGAGCCGCTGCGGTGCTTTCGTTTAAATCGCATATCTGCTTAGTTCGATCATCTTCCGTCGTTGGGCAAAGCAGGAGCCGAGTGAGCCGCAGGCAGCAAATACGGAGCGTTTGCCTGGGAAGGCTCGTACCAGATCTGCCGATAAATGAGTTCCAGTTCGGTTCCCACTTCGGTGAAATAATCGACCTGATGCGTCTGGAAACTGGCCATCACTCGGTAGATCAGCAGCGCAATAATGGCGACAATCATCCCGGCTGCGGTCGTGATCAGTGCCTCGCCAATTCCACCTGCGGCTTTGGTTGCCTGTTCTGTCCCGCCTCCGCCACCAATATTCAGGTTATCAAAGGTAACGATCAGACCCGTCACGGTTCCCAGTAGCCCCAGCAAAGGCGCAACTGCCACCGTCGTTTCCAGCAGTTTGTCTCCTTTTCGCATCTGGGCAAATTCTTTCTCGCCTGCCGCTTCCATTGCCAGCCGGAAGGTTTCGGGGGTGGGTTGCTTTAGCCGCAGCGGAGCAAGCAGAAATCGACCGATCGGCAAATTCTGTGTTCTTTCAGCAATCCCTCGCGCATCATCCAGGCTAGATTTTGCGGCTGTCAGCACGTCATGCACTACCCGGTCTTCTTTGCTTTGAAGCTGATACCAAAACAAAGCCCGCTCCAGTGCGCAGGCGATCGTCGCCACTGAAAATCCCATCAATGGGATCATCACCGGACCGCCTTTTACCATCAGATCAAAAAAAGTAGCCATAGAGAAAAGCCAAAGGAACAAATCAATCGACGGTCAAAAGCAACTCCCAGATTAGGCATGAGAATCCCTAACGCTAGGATAACAGAGTCCCTGGCTGGAATTCGCTCTGCAAGCCGCGTTTAACTGCCAGGCCATCCGCGCCCGATAAAGATTTTGAGTTCCAATTAATACGATCGCCCCTTAATCTCCGCCAGTTCTTCTTCAGTCAGCACTTCATCCTTTGCAAAGTAGCCAGATGCTTTCTTTGCCTCGATTTCGACCTGGGCATCGGCGGGAATCAGTTCGGGCGGAATCGGGACGCGTTCCACGACCTCAATGCCGGAATGGGTAATGGCGTTGTATTTCATGTTGCTCATCGAGACGAGGCGATCGATCCGCGTAACGCCCAGCCAGTGCAGCACATCGGGCATTAATTCCTGGAAGCGCATATCCTGCACTCCGGCGACACACTCGGTTCGCATAAAGTAGGCATCTGCTCGATCGCCGCCTTCCTGACGTTTGCGGGCGTTGTACACTAGAAATTTCGTTACCTCGCCCAGTGCCCGCCCTTCTTTGCGGCAATAAACGATCACGCCTGCGCCGCCTTCCTGTGCTGTTTGAATGCAAACTTCGATGCCGTGAACCAGATAAGGACGACAGGTGCAAATATCCGAGCCGAACACATCCGAGCCGTTGCACTCGTCATGCACCCGCACCGCGAGAGGACAATCGGGATTGGTCACTGCTGTCGGATCACCAATGATATACACGGTCGTTCCGCCGATCGGCGGCAGAAAAACGTGCAGATCAGGACGGGTAACAAGTTCAGGAAACATTCCGCCCGTTTGCTGAAACAGCACTCGCCGCAGATCCCATTCGTCGATGTTTAGCCGCTTCGCAATGCCCGGCAGATACCACACGGGATCGAGCGCCGCTTTTGTCACCAGCAGGCTGGCATCGGCTTTGAGGATCTGACCGTCTGCCTGCAACCGTCCCTGAGCCATTTCTTCTTTGAGTTCAGGAATGTTGATATGTGCCTTGGTGATGGCGATCGTCGGCAGAATATCGTATTCATCAGAGCCAAAATTGCCAAATGCTTCTCCGGCAAGTGCCCCAAACGGATCGATCGACACAATTTTGTCAGGATTGCTCCAGCTTGGAAACGGGCCAATCTCCATTGTGGGAGCCGTATTGGTTAAGTCTGCTTTGTGCATCGGGTCAAGCACGCCACTTGCGACCGCCAGGGCACGATAAACACCATAAGAGCCTGCGTGGGAACCAATCACGTTGCGATATTTCTGGCTTCTAATTGAGCCAATGATGGGACCGCGTTCTTGAGGGGTTGCTGCTCCCCAGCGAATCGGGGCGACAGAGGTATTCTGAGCCTGATGCGAAGTCAGAATAATATGCTTGGATTTGCGAGATGACGGATTAGAGTTGGGTTGGGTTGGGCGATCGGTCATGGCTGCGCGTAATACCCCCTAGAGAGATGTATCGTATTGTAGTATCCGAAACCGCTCGATTTCTATCCGTTCAAAGACTCCAAATCTTTTCAAAAACTTTGCTTTCAGGAATTTTGGCAAGAATTGGCAAGAAAAAGAGCAGGGTTGAGTTGCCTGGTAAATAAACGCGATGAGTTCTAACGCGATGAGTGCAGACGCGATGAGTGCAAACGCGATGAGTGCAAACGTGACTGTGATTAGCCATCCGCTGGTGCAGCATAAGTTGAGCCTGATGCGCCGAGCCGATACCCACACTCAAGATTTCCGTCGCTTGCTGAAGGAAATTGCAATGCTGCTTGCCTACGAAGTGACGCGAGATCTCCCTCTGAAAAAAGAGGAAATCCAAACCCCACTGGCAACCATGCAGGCCCCGATGCTGGCAGCAGACAAAAAAATGGTGCTAGTTTCGATTATGCGGGCAGGTCAGGGCTTGCTCGACGGCATGATCGAGCTGATTCCTACCGCAAAAGTGGGACATATTGGACTTTATCGCCAACCCTCAACGCTGATGGTCGTCGAGTACTACCTGAAGCTGCCGCCCGATGTTGAACAGCGCGATATGCTCGTGGTCGATCCGATGCTGGCAACCGGAAACTCTGCCGTTGCTGCTGTCGATCGCCTCAAAGAAGCCAACCCCGCCTCGATCAAGTTTGTTTGTTTGCTGGCAGCCCCGGAAGGCCTTCAACATTTCCACGAACAGCACCCTGACGTACCGGTCTTTACCGCCTCGATCGATGAACGCTTAGATGAACACGGGTACATTATTCCAGGTCTGGGCGATGCAGGTGATCGGCTCTACGGCACAAAATAATCCTCGAACTCGTTGCACCCGAACCCCCACCCCCTAAGGCTGAAGGAAAAGGCTTGATGATCGGACTAGAGCAACTTCCCCCCACCGAACAAACCGTCATTCAATATTTACGATCGACTCAGGCAATCCGCGATCGATGCGGTACTCTATTCAATCTGGCAACTCAAGACCAGCTCGACCATTTTCGCTGCGATTTGACTCAGCTCGATTCTGCCGCAGACTATGTGATTCGAGTGATGCAAGCCAACTATCCCGACCTTAATGTGCCGTTCCACAGTCGCTGGCGACATTTTGAAGCAGGGGGCGTTGCGCGATCGGCAATTCTCGATCGTCTGCTGACCGATGCAACTCCTCTGGAACGCGCAAAAGCAAAGTTTGATCTGGCAATTACCAGCGTTTTGCTTGATGCCGGCGCAGGAGCCGACTGGCGCTATCGCGAAGCAGAAACCGGTCAGGATTTTCAGCGATCGGAAGGGCTAGCAGTCGCCAGCTTTCACTTATTCACATCGGGTGGCTTTTCCAGCGATCCTGCCCATCCACTTCAGGCAGATGCGATCGGTCTGCAAAATTTGAGCGAATCCCAATTTGCGGCAGGATTTCAAATCAGCGCAGATAACCCGCTCGTCGGGGTTGAGGGACGGCTTGCCCTCATGCACCAGCTCGGCAATGCTCTTCACCAGGCTCCGAGTTTATTTGGCACAGAAACGCCGCGCCCTGGCAATCTGGTCGATTATTTGCTTCAGACCTCCCAGCCCCCACTTTCGGCTCATCGCGTCTTTGAGGCAGTCTTAGCGGGCTTCAGCGAAATCTGGGCTGGCAGACAAACGATCGCAGGCGTTAATCTGGGCGATGTCTGGATTCACCCCGCCTTGCCTGATCGGGGAATTGGCTCTCAGCTCGTTCCTTTTCATAAGCTTTCCCAGTGGCTCACCTATTCGCTGCTGGAACCCTTGCAAGAGCTGGGCATTCTCATCACCGACCTCGACCAGCTCACCGGACTTCCCGAATATCGCAACGGGGGACTATGCCTTGATTGTGGCTTGCTTCAGCCCAAGCACGAAACGATCTTCAAAACCGCCTATTCCCCAGACTCGGAAGTCATTGTCGAATGGCGTGCCCTCACCGTCATCCTGCTTGATCGCATTGCCGATCGCATTCGCACAACGCTCAACCTTGATCAGCAAAGCCTCCCCCTGGCAAAAGTCTTGGAAGGTGGAACCTGGGCAGCCGGACGACAAATTGCCAAAGAAAAACGATCGGGCGGCATTCCCCCGATTCAAATCGTCAGCGACGGCACGGTTTTTTAAGCGGCTTGCGCTAGCTCACCCTTTAGCAGCGGAAAGCCCATTTCCTCGCGCTGCTTCAAATAAAGCTGTGCCACCTGTCTTGCTAAATTCCGAATCCGCAGAATGTACCGCGTCCGCTCCGTGACCGAGATAACGCCCCGCGCATCCAGTAGATTAAACGTGTGTGAACACTTCAGCACATGGTCAAATGCTGGTGCAACCAGTTCAAGCTTCATCAGCCGCTCTGCTTCCTTCTCGTACAGCCCAAACAGGGTGAACAGCAGCTCCGGGTCAGATGCCTCAAAGTTATAGCCGGAATTTTCGATCTCACTCTGCAAATGCACGTCTCCGTAGGTGAGGCGATCGTTCCACTGAATCTCAAAAATCGAATCGACTCCCTGCAAATACATCGTGAGCCGCTCCAGCCCGTAGGTGATTTCAACCGAAACCGGACGACAATCAATTCCGCCACACTGCTGGAAATAAGTAAACTGCGTCACCTCCATTCCGTCCAGCCAGACTTCCCAGCCTACCCCCCAGGCTCCAACGGCTGCGTCTTCCCAGTTGTCTTCGACAAAGCGAATATCGTGGTCTTCAGGCTGAATGCCCAATGCGCGCAGCGAATCCAGATAAACTTCCAGAATATTATCCGGCGATGGCTTGATTAAAACCTGGTACTGGTAATAGTGCTGCACCCGATTCGGGTTTTCTCCATACCGTCCATCTGCCGGACGGCGACAGGGTTCTACATACGCCACTGACCACGGTTCTGGACCAATCGCCCTCAAAAACGTGTGTGGACTCTTCGTGCCTGCTCCTTTTTCGGTGTCGTAAGGCTGAACGATTAAGCAGCCTCGATCGCTCCAAAACTGATGCAGCGTTGCAATCACTGACTGAAAATTCACGGCAGTCTCTTCCCCCAAACTCGCTTCAACCGAATTCATTGTGCCTCAAATCCGGCACGGGATGCTGCCCTCGCCACTGATATCGCTAGATGAATGACTGGATGAATGAACGGACAAATGAAACAAAGCTCGTCTTGCCTGCCCAAGTTTTGCCTGCCCAAGTTTTGCCTGCCCAAGTTTTGTCTATCGAAAAAAAGGAGGCAATGCCTCCTCGATCTATACCCAGCTGAAAGTCTGAAACTTGAATTTATCGGATCGATCGCCCTCTCGATCCAGCACGGGTCGATTGCTTGGCAGTTCCCTGAAGGGACGATCGCTTCACTTTGCGACGAGTTTTGCGTCCCAGCGATGTGCTGCCGATGCCCATCAGACCGAGCGCAACAAAAGGTTGCCAGGAGGGGCGATTAGAACGGGCTTCGTAGCGAGTAGAGCGCGTGGAATCCGGCTGTTTTTGTGGCTGCGACAGCGTGCTGAACAGCGACATTCCTCCGGCAAGCAGCAAAGCCCCAAGCGTTTTGGCAGTTTGAGAAGGAGATTGCTCCTGTTTCAAGCCAAACGACGCATAAAAGAAATAAACGCTAATCGCGAGAGAGACGAGCAGAAAAAAGCCGATTGCAGCGGAGCTATTAGCAAAGGTATAAATTGGTCCTTTTGCCTCGGAGAATTCCTGAAACGTGGAAAATGGACTGGTCATGGATTGCCTCCCTATTCCGGTGCAAGTTCAGTAGAGCTGTGTGGAGTTGGCACAGTTGCGCCATCGTTGCGGCTGAAGTGCGACACAAAGGTCGTAGTGGCATATTCGGGATAGCCCTCAACGCCCAGATCCGCAATATCCAAGCCCTTGATTTCCTCTTCGGGCGGAACGCGTAACAGGTTAAATTTCTTCAGCACCCAGCTTGAAACATAGCCCGGGATAAAGCCCAGCAGAATGACGCAGACCAGCGCACCGACAAGCTGACCGACCAGATTGATCGAAGGAATGCCGTCGCCCTGGGGGTAGCCTGCTGCTGCAATACCGACCACCACTGAGCCAAAGAGTCCAGAGAAGCCGTGAACGCCCACTGCCCCCACTGCATCGTCAATCCCTGCTTTCTCGATCGCCACAATCACCTTGGGCATGATGAAAGCCGCGATAAACGCCAGCACAATCACGACCGAGGGATGGTACAGATCCATGCCGCCACCCGTCGCAATAATGCCTGCCAGTCCGCCAGAGATGGTAAAGAACGGATCGCCCTTAGAAGACAGGTAAGCTCCCACTAGTCCGGCAGCGAGTGCCATTGTGGTATTTACTCCGATCGATGCCAGCGTCATCGGCGTACCGTAGATCGTCGTCTCTCCATCGTAGCCCGGCAAGAAAATCATGCAGGCAGCCAGAAACGCATAAAAGCCCACAAAGATCAGCATCAGCCCCACCATTGTTAGCGGCAGGTTGTGCGGCAGAATTGGACGCGGGTTGCCGTTCTCGTCATATTTGCCAATCCGGGGACCCAGATTCATCAGCACGCCCAGCGTGAAAAAGCCAGAGATGCCGTGGACGATCGCCGCGCAGCCAAAATCGTGATACCCCAGGCGGGTAAACATCCAGCCAAACGCACTCCAGCCCCAGGCAGCTCCAATCAGCCAGGTAAATGAACCAAGGATGATCGACAGAATCAGATATGCGCCGATTTTGACTCGCTCAATCAAAGCTCCCGAGAGAATCGAGGCGGTCGTCATAGCAAACAGTGCGAACGCAAAGAAGAACACGCCCGTAATGTGATCAGCAGTATTTGGACCTAGCGCAGGCGACCAGGGATAGGACGCATCCACATAGGTCATTGCGGTCTTGATCGTTTCGCTCTGTTCGGGGTTAGTCCACGGTCCCAAAATGCCACCCGTAAATGGGAAAAATGGAAACGCATTGTATACCCACCAGCCAAAGAAGAAAAAAGCGAGTCCGACACTGGCAAGCGTTAGCAGGTTTTTGACCATCGTTGCCAGCACGTTCTTTGTGCGCGATGCGCCGCCCTCGTAGGCAAGAAAGCCTGCGTGGATCAGCAACATGAACACCGAAGACCAGTAGTAAAAAGACTCTGAAGTGAATGTGCCGAGAAATTCTTGCGCTTCAGGAGACATGGTTGATGGAGGATAAACGACTATCGTTGCAAGACACCACAATTCGCACGGCGTAACCAGGGAATCCTGTCACTCTTTCTTGCTGTCACGCTCTTTAAGTGATAGGCACGATAAATCAGGCTGAACGAACAGCCCTCGATTCGCTAAACAAAAAACTCAGATGAAAGTGTTAATTACGCGATCGCAAAATCGCAAACTAGAAAAATCCGAACGCTGCAAGCCCAGACATTAAAAGCCCGAACATTAAAAGTTCAGACATTAAAAGTCCGAACGCGACAAGCTCAAACCCAAGCGTTTTGAATCAGCAAAATCTTGAGTTAAAGATGAACATACCGCAGGAACGATAAATCCTGAACCAAATGTTAAACCTAACTTGTTATAACAAATGGTATTCTAATTAACCATCTGGGAGATTAGAGCAGTTTATGCTACATGACTAAGCCCTTGTCCTGAATCCTTGAGTAACTTTGGCAATCTGTCAGGAATGAACTTCAGGCAATGACTTTTTGTAAGACGTGTGAGCGATCGCGTAGTACCCCTGAAAGCTTATAGATTGCAGCATCTGTGTTCCTTTATCCTGCCTGAACCGATCGTTCATCAAATTAATTCTCAAATCATCACTCCAATTATTCATTCTCTGTTCGATCGTCTTTCACGTCCTCGGCCGTCGCATTGTTCGAGTGGTTCAACGATGTTCAGCAGGATAATCTTCGATCAATAGTCGAATCGTTAATTGTTCTAAATAGTTGATTGTTCTGACCTGTTATGATTGCTCCGACTTCTCGCTCTTCGGTCGTGTATCGTTCAGAAGCCTTGCATTGGGGTAATTGACAGGATCAATCGTGCAGTCTGCGTTTGTTAAAAGGTGAAAAATTATGGTGAGAACAAAGGTTTGGCAGGGAGAACCCTTCTGGGGATTAGATTATGACTTTGACCCCCAATGGCTGCTCACACCTGCCCAGCAGGAGCTTCAGGCAAAGCTAATCGACTTGTGTGCTACCGTACTGCGTCCCAACGCCATCGATTCCGATCGCAATCTGGTTTACCCGCGCAAAAACTTTGAGGCATTGGCATCGCTCGGTTTATTGGGGCTATTTGTGCCGAAAGCGTGGGGCGGATTGGGCGAAAATCATGTCTGTGCGGCAATGATTGTAGAAACGATCGCCCGCTATGGCTGTCCCAGTACAGCAATGTGCTACACAATGCACCTGGGCGCAGTCGCCGCCGCTCTGTTTCGTGCCCATGAAAATTCCCAATTGCAGCAGTTGCTTCAACGCCTCGATCGCGATGTCTTGATTGGGACACTGTCCTACTCTGACCCAGAAACCGGATCGCACTTCTGGTATCCTGTTTCCTCGAAAGCAGAAGCGTCTGAAGCAGGCTGGAACGTCACCAAAAAAGCCTCCTGGACGACTTCGGCAGGCTTTGCTGACTGGTACATTGTCCAGACTACCAGCCCCGATTTTGACGGCAACTACGCGGATTTGTCCTGCTTTTTGATCTACGGCGATGAAGTCAAAGCAGAACCGCACAAATGGGATGCGCTGGGTTTGCGCGGCAACCAGTCGGGAACGCTGTTAGTCGATGGGGTCACGGTTCCGATCGATCGCCTGGTCGGACCCAAAGGAGACGGTACCGCTTCTAACGACGAAATTGTCGATCCGTTTTTCCTGCTCTGTTCGTCGGCTTGCTGGAACGGTATCGCCATGGGGGCGATCGATATTGCCAAGCGGCACGTCACTCGCAAAAAGCACGTTGATGTGGGAATGCGTGTCGCAGATTATCCAACGATTCAGGATTATTTTGGCGAAGCGATTATTGATACCAACACCTGTCGATCGTTTACCTTCACCATGGGCAAACTGATGGATGATCTGACGAACGGGTGCGACTGGTCAATCCACGCGGATCTGACGGCTTTGCCGCGATCGGCTTATCTGCCCTGGTACTGGCAAATCAAGTTTGCAGCAGCTAAAAATGTAGCCCACGTCTGCGACAAGATGCTGCACGCCTGCGGCGGTTCAGGGTTCAAGAAAGACATGGAAATCGAACGCTATCTGCGCGATGGTAAAGCGGGCTGGGTGATGGGTCCGACGAACGAAGTGCTGCGGCAATTTGTAGGCAAACTGGCTCTTTTAGGGTTCGATTCTCTGGACTACTGGAATCAAAACGTGAACGAGCGCGTGCTGCACAACGAAGTCAAAAAATTAGACGCAGCAGGCAAGCGCAAACTGGCAGAACAGCTTTTAGCCGAAGCGGATGCCGCCGAAGCGCAAGCTTTATCAAAGTCCTTTGCCGCGAGCATTGCCTGAGAATACATTCGGCTCAGTGTGAGCGATCGTCCAACCCCTGAAAAACCCGATCGCCCATACCGTTCTACGATCGCAATGAGATTTGATAAGGGGATTTAACAATGAGACTTAATAATGAACAATGAATCTGTGGTTGGGTCGATCGTCTCGATGTGGCGATATCCGGTTAAATCGATGCTGGGCGAGGAGTTAAACGCAACGGAAGTGATGGAGCGTGGCTTGATGGGCGATCGTGCCTATGCGCTGGTGGATGCAGAAACAGGAGCAATTATTAGCGCAAAGCTGCCGCGCAAGTGGGGCATATTATTTGACTGTCGCGCTGCTCTCAATTCGCCGGAACAGGTGAAAATTACGCTGCCGGATGGGTCGATCGTGATGGGCGATCGATCAGACATAAACGAAATTCTCTCTCAGGCATTTGGGCGCAAAGTCAGGCTAGAAACCGCCGCGCCAGCAGCCCCCAGCATTGAGATGTATACACCCGATATTGAAGACATTACAGATGCAGGCTGCGAAACGAATGCTGCTATTCGTCCAAATACGTTTTTTGATGCAGCAACCGTGCATTTGCTCACGACGGCAACACTCGATCAGTTTCAATCGATCACGCCGACTTCACGCTTTGAGCCGCGCCGCTTTCGCCCAAATTTTGTGGTTAAACCGCTCGAGGGCGCAACGGGATTTGTCGAAAATGACTGGGTGGGCAAAACGCTTGCGATCGGCGATGAAGTCCGGCTCAGCATTACCGAACCTTGCCCGCGCTGTGTAATGACCACGCTGCCGCAGGGCGAACTGTCCAACGATGTGAATGTGCTGAGAACAATCGTGAAACACAACAGCGGTCATGTAGGCATTTATGCCAGTGTCAGGCAGGGCGGTACGATTCGATGCGGCGATCGGGTGGCGATCGTCTAATGGCTCAATCGCTGTTTTATTTTCTGTTGGCAGGTCTGTGTGAGATTGGGGGCGGCTATCTTGTTTGGCTAGCCGGATCGCTTTGATTGGTTGGGAAGCTGGATTGCATTGCTTGGTGTAATGGTAATGATGTATGCGCCTCGAAACTAAAGATAGTTCTGAAGATAATTCTAAGAACACGATAAAATCTGATTTTGCAATCAGCTCTGATGTTCCGCAGCCGATGGGACGTGTCATTGCAGACTATCGAATTGAACCCGGAACGGCGATCGCCTACAGGGTGCAGGCAGGACAGTATATTCAAATCATTGACGTGGAAGGATCGCAGTGTTCGGACTTTCTGGCGTTCGCGGGCATCGATGATGCGGAAGAACTGGACAGCACTGCGACTCGCACCCTGAATGGCTTGGCAATGCCTCAGGCTGGACTGCTGGGCAAATATTTTTCGCAAACGCTCCAGCCGCTGTTTGAAGTGATTCAGGACACCTGCGGACGACACGACAGCTTCCTGCTTGCCTGCACCAACCAATACTACGAAGACGCAGGCTATCCGGGACATCCAAGCTGTAGCGATAACTTTAATCGAGTTTTGCAGCCGTATGGCATTGCGGCCCGATCGGGCTGGGCGGCGGTAAATTTCTTTTTTAATACTGCCGTAGATTGCAGCGGGGCGATCGTCTCAGCCGAATCGTGGTCGCGTCCGGGAGACTATGTGCTGTTGCGGGCAAGTCGCGATTTGCTCTGCGCCAGTTCCTCCTGTCCAGACGATATCGATCCGGCAAATGGCTGGCATCCCACGCCGATTCAGGTGCGAATTTATGACAGGAGCGAAACTTTTGCGCGATCAGTTGGGCGACGAGCTTCCCCCACGCTGCCCCTGCGACAAACCCAACCCAGCGCATTCACCGATCGCATTGAGACGCTCACCGATCATTTGGCAGAATACAACGGCTTCTGGGTTCCTCAAACCTTTGCCCACCACGGCATTCAAGACGAATATTGGGCACTGCGCGATCGAGCCGTTTTGCTGGATCTCTCCGCACTGCGAAAGTTTGAGATCTGCGGCGACGATGCCTTGAATCTGCTTCAGTATGCCTTTTCGCGAGATGTGACCAAACTGCAAGTCGGGCAGTCTGCCTACGGCTGTTTGCTCAATCCCCACGGTGGCATTGTGGATGATGGGATTGTGTTTCGACTGGCAGCGCAGGTGTTTCGCTATGTGGGCAACTGCGACTCTGACGGGGAATGGCTGGCACGGCTGGCACAGCAACAAAGTTTCTCGGTGACGATCGATCCCAGCAGCGATCGACTTCACAATCTGGCACTTCAGGGTCCGCTCTCCCGACAAATTCTGCGATCGATCACCCAGTTTGATTCAAAATTCACCCCCTACACGATCGACGATCTGCCTTATTTTCATTTTGCGATCGGCACGATTGCCAACGTTCCCGTTCTGATTTCGCGCACCGGATATACCGGAGAACTGGGCTACGAATTATTTGTGCATCCTCGTGATGGGTCTGCCCTTTGGGATGCGCTAATGGCTGTCGGAAAACCGTTTGGACTGCAGCCGATGGGAATGTTTGCCCTCGATCGCGCCCGAATTGAAGCCGGATTGCTGAGTGCCGGACGAGAGTTTGACGATTTAACATCGCCCTATCAGGCGGGAATCGGCTGGTCAGTGGCACTGAAGAAACCCGATTTTATTGGCAAAGCCGCCCTGGAAGCAATCAAGCCACACCCACCTAAAGTCGCTGTTGGACTGGTGCTAGACGGCAATGAAGTCGCAGAACCCGGACACCCTATTTATGCGATCGGGGAACGCTGGCGCGTCGGTATGATTACGAGTGCAACCTTTTCACCAATTCTAAATCGCAGTATTGCTCTGGCTCAAGTGGCTCCTGAATACAGCACGATCGGCACTGAGTTGGAAGTCGGCGTGATGGATGGAATGAAGCGACGAATCAAGGCGATCGTGGGAACGCTGGCAGCTTATGATCCAACCAAGAGCAGAGTACGAGCGTGAGAACGAAAATGGGAACGAAAGAGAGAACAGAAACGGAGATCAAAACCTACCTCTGGGATATCGCAGGCGTTGATGGTCTGCAAGCAATGAAAAGTATCGTAGGTGAAGCGATCGATCGAATTGCGCCGTTTCGATCTCTTGAATCTCAGCTTGGCGGCGAGCATTGCTCAATTCTGCGGCTCTGTGAAAACAACTTTCGGATTTCCTGTTGCGGAGACAATGCCCCCATTGCTCAGGTTTTGAATACTTTGTCCACTCAGCATGTCTGGATCAAAAAATTTAACTGGCTGGGGTCGTTGATTCTGCCTGAAGCCGCCTTATCTCAACTGTTGCTGATTGCGATTTCTAAACCGCCTCACCGACTGGAAAATCTGCCGCTGCACTGTGCTGCCCCTGCTCGCATCAACGGAATTTCTGTGCTAATCTGGCGACACCCAATTGCTGGAAAACCCGCCCTTGAACTACACGCCGCTCAGAAAGATTTGCCTCAACTTCAAGCAAAGCTTCAGCCTCTTTAACTCACCTGATCGCCCTCTCAATGCCGATTCCCCTTCACCTGGCAATTTCTGAGCAGCTTCGTCATCAAATCACAAACGGCGAGTTTAAACCGGGCGAACAGTTGCCCAGCGAACACCAGCTCATGCTGCAGTTTGCAGTCAGCCGCATTACTGCCCGACGAGCGATCGCCAATCTGGTCAACCAGGGCTTAGTCGTTTCTCAGCGCGGCAAGGGCGTGTTTGTTAAAGAACAGCGCAAAGTCACTTATTCGCTGTCCAGCCCGATGATTTTTTTTGAAGCGGATATGCTTCGTCAGGGTGTCACCAGTTCCATTCGCAATCTTGTGTTTAAATCGGTTTCTCCTCCGTCTACCATTCGTCAAACACTGCAACTTTCGCCCAATCAATCCGAAGTCTATCTGCAAAAAAAACTGCTGCTGCTGAACGACGTTCCCGTTGCCATTGATATTACCTACATCCTGGCAAACCTGGGCAAAACCTACGCTAAAGACCTGAAGCAGCACATGACCTTTCCCACCCTAGAGCAAAATGGCGTTCTGATCGATCGCATTACCGCCACCCTCGAATCTACTCGTGCCAACCCTGAAACCAGCGAATATCTAGGCGTTCCCCTTGGGGAGCCGCTGATCGTCTACTGCTACACTGCCTACACCCCCGCTCATCAGCCGATCGTCACCGGAGAAGCCCTCTCGCGAGGTGATCGATTGGCATACTCAGTGGAGATTAGAAAACAGGACTTGCAGAGGCGATCGGAATAGGAGACCAACGGTTCAGCCCAAGCCTTCAGACCAATATTCACGAATCAGCACATGGAATTGATGCGGTCTGATTTTCTAGACCTTAATTTCTAGCCAGACCTTAATTTTTAGAACGATATGTCATAGTCAAAGAATGGTTTAACCACCCATCATGCAAGAAGCTTAAACAAGCTTTACCGAAACGATCGCAGGAGAAAATTTATGGATGTGAAAGCAGCCGTAGCCTTGGAAGCAGGCAAACCTTTGAGTATTGAAACCGTGCAGCTTGAAGGACCAAAAGCAGGCGAAGTGCTGGTCGAAATCAAAGCGACAGGCGTTTGCCACACCGATGCTTTCACGCTGTCTGGGTCAGACCCCGAAGGGCTATTTCCGGCGATTCTAGGTCACGAGGGCGCCGGGGTTGTCGTTGAAGTGGGCGCAGGCGTAACTTCAGTGAAACCCGGAGATCATGTGATTCCGCTCTACACGCCAGAGTGCCGCAACTGCGAATACTGCCTCAGCCGCAAAACAAATCTCTGTCAGGCAATTCGATCGACTCAGGGCAAAGGACTGATGCCCGATGGAACGAGCCGTTTTTCGATCGATGGTCAGATGATCCATCACTACATGGGCACATCTACCTTTGCCAATTACACCGTGCTGCCCGAAATCGCCGTTGCCAAAATCCGGGAAGATGCCCTGTTTGAAAAAGTTTGCTACATCGGCTGTGGTGTGACGACAGGCGTGGGAGCCGTAATTTACACCGCAAAGGTGCAGCCCGGTTCAAACGTAGTCGTCTTTGGGTTGGGCGGCATCGGACTCAATGTGATTCAAGGCTGCCGCATGGTCGGGGCGAATATGATTGTCGGTGTGGATCTGAATCCGCAGAAGCGCGAACTGGCAGAAAAGCTGGGCATGACTCACTTTGTCAATCCCAAGGAAGTTGAAGGCGATCTGGTTGCCCATCTGGTAGAACTGACGAAAGGCGGTGCGGACTATAGCTTTGAGTGCATCGGCAATGTGAATGTAATGCGGCAGGCGTTGGAGTGCTGTCATAAAGGCTGGGGCGAAAGTACGATCATCGGCGTAGCGGGAGCCGGACAGGAAATTAGCACTCGTCCGTTTCAGTTGGTGACAGGTCGGGTCTGGAGAGGCAGCGCGTTTGGTGGCGCAAGAGGACGCACCGACGTTCCCAAGATTGTGGACTGGTACATGGACGGCAAAATCAACATTGATGATCTGATCACGAACGTGATGCCGATCGAGCAAGTGAACGAAGCCTTTGATCTAATGCACCGGGGTGACGCAATCCGAACGGTTCTAACTTTCTAGAATTTGTCGCTTAAAGAATAGTGGGTCAGTGGGAGAGGTTGTGCGCTGTCCCCTAAATCCCCCAATCCTGGGGGACTTTGAGATTTATCGTCAAATATTCTTTCTCGATCGCTTCAGTACAGGCGACTAAACGATTCGCACTCTCACTGACTAAAGGCTCTTTCGATGGTTTCGCAATCTATTATCCTCAAGACCCTCCCTAAAACAAGTCCTTAAGCTTTGCTCGATCGTGCGGTGCAAGCAAAGTGTCCAGACTGGAACCTGTGGGAATAATGCCGCCCGGATTCAGCGGAAACAAATTGCCGTAGTAGTCGCGTTTAATCACTTCCAGATCACAAGTGCTTGCCACGCCTGGGAGCTGATACAAATCGCGCAGATAGCCTGCCAGATTTGGGTAGTCCTGAATCCGGCGACGATCGCACTTAAACAATCCATAGTAAACCGCATCAAAGCGGATCAGAGTTGTAAACAGGCGCACGTCTGCCAGCGTTAAGCGATTCCCGCACAAATATCGCTGATGTTCCAGAGCCACATCAATCTCGTTCAGAACAGTAAAAAGCTCATTCACGGCAGTATCATAGGCTGCTTGCGTCTGGGCGAATCCGCAACGATATACGCCGTTATTCACTGCGTCATAAATTTTTTCGTTCCAGGAATCGATCGCTTCTCGTAGCTCAGCAGGATACAAATTGAGTTCAGGATACTGAGAAAATTCATTCAATCGATCGTTCAGCATCACGATGATTTCTGCGCTTTCGTTATTCACGATCGTTTGTGTTTGTGTATCCCAAAGTACGGGAACAGTCGATCGCCCGGTATATCCCGGTTTAGCTTGCTGATATAATTCCGCTAACGTCTGCAAGCCATTCTCTGGAGTATCAAATATCCATCCTCCTGCTTCTGGCGAAGGAGAAACGATCGTTACCGAAATTGCATCTTCTAATCCCTTCAGGGCACGGACAACCAGCGTTCGATGTGCCCATGGGCAACCCAATCCTACATAGAGCCGATAGCGTCCTGTGGCTGGCAGATAAGGGCGATTAGAATCTGTATCAATCGCGTTTCTAAACTCGCTGGCTGGACGAATGTAAGCCCCCGACGCATCGCGTGGCGCAAGCCGAGACATCATTAAATGCCACATTGTTGTCCAGGCAAATCGACCCAATCGGATAATGGATTTGGCAGGTAAGGTTGCTTTCGCTTTTCGGGTAGGCTGAGTCATGGTGATTCACTTTTTGCAAGCTGATGCAAAACCTCCAGCATTCGATCGATTTCCTCGGTCGTGTTGTAATGGGCTAAGCCAATTCGCACCATGCCGCCCTGATCTTCGACGCCGAGCCGTTCACTCAAATTCAGCGCGTAGTAGTTGCCCGACCAGGTAAAAATGCCGCGATCGCTCAACGCCTGAGCAACCTGCTTTGGATGATAGCCCTTTAGCCGAATTGAGACCGTGGGTGTGCGCCACTGAATGCGATCGAAATCGGTGATGCCGTAAAACTGTAAACCCGGAATTTGCAGCAGTTCGGCGATGAGATATTTTGCTAAATCGGCTTCGTATTGCTGAATCGCGTTCATTGCCGCTACCAGTGCAGCCCGTCGATCGGCACTTTGAGGGTCAACTTTTCTGCCCAGATCTGCTAAATACTCGATCGCCGCCGTTACGCCCGCCATTGCTTCATGATTTTGGGTTCCGGTTTCCCAGCGATCGGGCGAGGTATTCGCTGCCGGACGGACTTTGTAGGGATACAGCCGATTTAGCAATTCTGCTTTGCCGTACAGCACACCCGCATGAGGTGCAAAAAATTTGTAGGGCGAACAGGCGAGAAAGTCACAGTCCAACGCCTTGACATCGATCGACCCATGAGGCGCGTAATGAACCGCATCGATATACACCCAGGCTCCTACTTGGTGAGCCAGCTCAACCGCTTTTGCCACATCGCTAATTGTTCCAACCGCATTCGAGGCATAGCCGATCGCTACTAGCTTTGTTTTCTCAGTGATCTGACGCTGCAAATCTTCATAATCTAGCGTGCAGTCTTCGGGGTGAAAATCAACCCAGCGAATCGTCACGCCGATCTCAGCTAACGCCGTCCAGGGAGACACATTGGCATCGTGATCCAGCCGCGTCACTACAATCTCATCTCCGGGCTTCAGTTCACGGGCGATCGATCGGCTGAGGGCAAACGTCAGCGTCGTCATATTCGCGCCAAATACCACTTCTTGCGGGGCACAGTGCAAAAAATCTGCCATTGCTGCATGGGCAGACTCGATCGTGCGATCGGTGCGCTGGCTGGTGAGAAAAACGCCGTGGGTGTTGGCATTGGCAAAAGTCAGGTAATGGGTCATCGCCTGGATGACTCGCTGCGAAACCTGTGTGCCACCGGGACCATCAAAAAACACGGCAGGTTCTCCGTTCACGGTTTGCGCCAGAGCCGGAAACTGGGCACGCACCCAGCCCAGGTCGATCGCAGGTTGGGACACAGTGAAAGAATCAATCACGGTAGAGAGGAACAAAAGGGGCATCTCCACGGTATCAAACTTGCAATTTATCAAACTTGCAATTTACCGTTTGGCTTTGTGAAGTCACTGGAAACCCACGACAAATCTCGTATGATGCTTCAGGGCGTATTTCAAAAATTTGATATCAGAATGCAGCCGATTGCTTCGCAGTTCCCCGAA
>NZ_JACJOR010000174.1:0-8983 GCF_014695615.1 Leptolyngbya sp. FACHB-711 | reverse complement strand
ACTCAAGCTAGGATTTCTCTCCTTCTGAAACTTACAGATTGCTCGAAAATTTTGCCGCTCAAGCTCAGACATTTTGTTATAGACCTCACCGAAGCTAATGCCGGTCGGTTGATACCAGGGTTGAGCCTCAAATGCTGCCCGAAGTTCAGGGTTGTTAAACCTCAGTCCATATCTTGCAAAGAGAGAATTTCTTAAAATGTCTAGCTCAATTGCAGTTTTACCTTGCAAATCTTCCTCAGTCACTAATCGCTCAGATAACCAACCGTACTCAGATTGAACAAAAAACCAGCCATTATCGGGTGGACTTGGCTTGGAAGTTTGGGTAGGAACAGGTGGAGTGGGAGTGGGATTCGGGCTAGGACTAGGTGTCCGCTCAATTTCCTTCCAAGCTGCGATCAGCCTCTGCGCTTCTAGATAGGAAGGACTGCCTTCAGGAATAATCTGGGCTTTTTGCAAAGCCTCGTCCCTATTACCGTCCGCATAAAGCTCCTGTGCATTTGCCAGAATTTTTACCTCGATCGCTGCAATGTCCGCTTTCATTTTTTCCAGAAACCCGGGACTCTGGATTGTTGAAAGCAATTGCCTGCTGCCCTGCACATCCCACGCATTTGTCAAACTAAATTGGATCTTATTTCCCGTTTCTTTTTCTGCTGTCCAGGCTGCGATCGCTGCTTTCGCCTGTTCATGGTTAGGGCTATTGTCGGGAATGCCCTGAGCCCCTATCAATGCTCCGTCTAGATCGCCTTGGTCGTAAAGCTCGCGTGCCCGTTTCAGTAATGAATCTGACCATTCGGTGAGATAGGCTTTAGTCTGTTCAGCGACAGGACTATCAGCAGGAATCTTTGCAAGGACAGCGATCGCCTCTTTCCACTGATTCTTGTTAGCAAACTCCTTTGCCTGTTCTAGAAGCTCCTGATCGGACAGTTCTTTACTGGGCAGCTCCGAGTTAGGGGATTCCGCTGGGGCTGATGGTGGAAGAACTTGTGCCTGCTCTGTGTTAGATGGCTCTGTTTGGTTCAATGACCTCTGGCGATAAGTGTAGATCCCAATCGATGAAAGCAGCCCAGCCAGGATGCCGACGATGCTGACGATGAGCAGTGGAGTGGTGCGCCGACGACGTGAGGCAGGAACTTCTAGAAGACTGTAGGATGGCTGGCTCTGAGCCTGACTTTGAGAAATGCGATCGGAATTTTTTTCAGGTTGAGCCTGCACGCTTTCAGGCTGAGAGCTGATCAGTTCCTGAGCTAACTCCCACTGAATTTCTTCCTTTTTTTCTTGTGGAAGAGACGGGCTGGACTGAGGTTGCCATACGTTACCGAGAGACAGTCCTTGCCTTTTTTTGAGAATCGGCTTCAGGTGTTCTGGAATAATCGTGGTTTTGACTGCTTCAACCACCTCAGCTTTGCGAGTTAGATCTGGCGTGTCCGCCTGTGCCGCACTTCTGTGAGTGGGCGATCGCGCTGCTAATCGATTGGTAATTTCTAATTGAATTGCATTGCAGCCAAACGCATAAGCTTCCTCAACCGAACAGCCATATCCCAGTGCCCGATAAAATCCCTTAGAGAAGGCGATCGCGGCATCATCGCGAATTTCCTGCTCCATCCCGATCACATAATCAATGCAGTTGACGATTTCATTTGCTTGTTCGTTGGAATAGCAGGCGTTCAGCAAAACGCATCTGACTTTGCTGGAGAAAAGCCGAAACAAATCCCGCAAAGCTTCCGTTCCTACCCACTGCTCCCTGCCATCGTCGTCCTCTAGCACCAACCCTGCCGTACCGCCACCATGTCCGCAAATATGAACAATGTGGGGTTGATTTTCGAGGAGCAGATCCTGCAAATCCCCAACCCGTACTGCCAAAGCGTCTTCTACTTCAAATTGCTCTCGGTTGCGAGATCTTTCAATCACATGCTTTAATTCTCGAATTTCGCGATCGAGATTGAGGTCTTTGCGCGGGTTAGATGCCAGGATCAGGATTTTCATAGGAGTAGGGGGCAAAAGCGGTAGATGGCAGGGCGAATTCAACTCTAATGTCCATTTAAAGTAGTATTTCAACTCCTATCAAGCAAAATTCAGAAACAAAAACACTTGGCATTAGCAATCAATACAAACGTTCGCGAAGTTTTGCTGTGCTTCTGCCTGAAAAATCAATACTGCTAAAGGTCATCCCAATCAATATCTTTCAACGCAATCAAATACTCATTGCCATCATTCACACGAATGATCACTTGCTTTTTCGCAATTTGTTCTAGATCAAATGCCACTCTGCCTGCATTAAGCGTATTCGCCAGATTAATCGCAGCTTCAAAGTTAGCGTCAAAGGCTGAAATAGACTCAAAGGTGATGCTGTAGCGATCGGTTAACAGGATTTGATGGACGATCGTTTCTTTATCAATGCTGACATCAGTGGTGATTTTGCTGTTTCGCTCACGCCTTAAAATAATGCATACTAGCTACTTATGTCTTGGCTTCACTGCCGTTGCCCCTGTAAATTGCTGAGGCTGCGACTTGCAACATCGGCACTTAATCCCCACAGCAGCAGCGCCAGATAATCGCTCATAGGTCTGGCTCCGAAGGCATCGCCTTTCTCGATGTAGAGCGTGTTTAAGCCTGTAAGGGTCAAACCAGTGAGCAAGACCAGATAGAGCAACGGACGAACAAACCAGAAGGTCGCTTCAGCACGTGCCTGATCTGAAAACCCTGAGAGCGAGACCAGAAATTGCTGTAGCTGCTCGCTTCGGGTTGGAGGCTCTATTTTTTCCGCTTCCACGATCGCATTGCGTGCGCTTTTATCGAGATTGACAGCCACATTGTGGAGAGCTGCTGCCGTTGAGTCGGAATCATCTGCTGCGCCGCCGCGTCTCGTCGCACTGATCGATTGCAAAATTTCACTCACAGCGGTCGTTGCTGCATCATCTTGCCCCCGGGCAATGAGGTCTCGTGCAGTTTGGATTTGCCCAAAGGTTTCCTCGTCGATCAGATCATTTTGCTTTTGTTTCTCGTAAAGCCCATTCTCGATCGATCGCAGTTGATTCAGCACTGCCAGTCGGCTCTGGATGAGCGTAATTTGAGTATCAACCACTTCGAGCTGTTGCCGATAGACCCGCTTTCGGACGTCACGAATCATGGGGAGCAGAATTTTGCGATCCCCTGGATGCGCGTCTCGAATATCCTCCTCCAGTTGATACACCTTCTTGCGTGCCTTGGATTGAGGACCGCCCTGTTCCTGCATATATTTGAACAATTGCCCCAGAACAATACCGAGAAGCAGCACGAGCAAAGGCATCAGCGGACTCGATCGCACGCTCATATTCACGGGCAGCACGAGACGGTTACTTTGGTTTGCTTGAACCAGGTAAATTTTGCCAATGTATCGATCGGGCGGTATCACAGAACGGTTAATGGTCAGGGGAATCGTCGTAATTTGCTGGGCAGGGAGGGTGATTGGCTCCTGGGGCAGCGACAGGGCGTTACTGGTCAGCGGATAGAGGTTGAATTCTCCCCGGACGGAGACGGCTGAGCTGAGAATTTGAACTGGCGTTGCGGAGGGGTTGTCCAATTCCAGGCTCAGTTGGTTGAGTCGGCTACTGGCGGGCAGAAAAAGGCGGGACAAAAGGCAATTGATTGCCCTGCAATTGACCAGGCGAAGCTGAATCTGGTCTGTGCCCTGTAAGGGAATAACAGGAGGTTGATTGCCGATGACGGGTTGCCCCTGAGGAACAGATGGCACGTCAGGAGGGGCTGGAGCCTGCGGAGCCGTTTGAGCCGTTGCGATACTTTGCGATAGCAGGAAAGGAAGGAAAACAGGGAGTAAAAACCGTTTCATAGGTTATTGTCCTTCCTCTAACGGGTTGTCCCGTGAAGATAGTCTTTCGTTCTGTGCAGTGCTCATTCCTTTCTCTCCTCGTCTGTCTGCTTAATAACTGTCAATCAAACTCTCACGACTTCAAACACATCATGGACAGGTGTTGGAGCCTGCTCGTTCAAATTGTCTGCCTGCACCCTGACGCGATACAGTCCTGCGGGTAAGTCTTCGATCGCCAAAATCCATTCTTGCTCCTGCTCCACAAAATCGAGTTTCAGCGCAGGTCGCTTGCTCGACACCGATTCAATCTCAGCTTTCAGTTTTCCGGGGGCTGAGTCAGGTACACCGATCAATTTAGCTCGTAGAGCAACGGGTTCGTCTGCCAGATACAAATCATCCAGGCTCAAGCTAATGGCGGTTTGAGGGGTTTTCGCCCGAACATCGGATAGGGTGTACTGGCTCATGCGCAGCGTGTTGAGCAGGCTATCTAACACCTGAGCCTGATTTTGCAAGCCCCCATGCTGCTCCGCAATAAAGAAATTATCAAACTCCTTCGATCGCTCGATCGGGATCGCGGAAACCTTGGGAACCGTTCCATCGCCGTCACCCAGATCCGATCGGTTCTGTAACACGGCGGGTAAATCTTCAGTTGCCGTCAGTTTGCCGTTCATCAGAGTTGCAGATTGCAGCGTGGGCTGCTGAACGCCCGAAATCGGCACAACTGCCAGCGATCGCAGATAGGTTTCGTCCTGCCGATGCCGCTCGACTGCCGCCTCGATTTCTCGATGGAATGCCAGTGCATCCTGTGCCTTCATCTGATCAATATTCGGTAAACCCTCGACTTCTGCAATCCGATGATATTCTCCGTTGATGTTGATGACTTTGTAGATGGGCAAAAGCTGGTAGACGGAGGTGAACGATCGCATCACTTCGGTCAAATCCAGGAAAAGCTTCTTATAGCCATTTGCTAGAAAGTTAACGGCTTTCAACGAACCGCGATAGGGTGTGCCAAAGGTGAACAAAGCACGGCTATCCTGCCAGCCTTCTAACACTTCCAGGTAATAGCGAGAGATAAGCCCTCCCATGCTGTGCGCCATTAGAATTACTTTGGCATCAGCGGCTCCGCTACTTTCTCGCCAACATTTCAGCCGCTTATCAATCAGCTTTTTCAGAATTCGCGCATTCGCCCGACAATCTCGCCGCCAATCATAGGGAAACTGATAGAAGTTTGCGGCTTTATTATCGGGGTCATTGTAAATATCACCCGGAATGATATCAAAGTTATCAGTAATCAAACGTGTGGTTTTAGTATAGCCATCGATCTTCCAGAAGCCTGGAATAAGATGCGTATCTTGAATCAAACCTGTGGGGCGAATACCATCATCCAGATTGTCTACTTCAGAATTATCTTGAATTAGTTTGAGATTGCTGATTGTTTGGGTCGATCGGGTTAACACCTGCCAGATTGCCTGCCCGGAAACTGCCCAGAGATCTTTGCCATCCTTCTGCAGCGTGCTTCCCAAAATGCCGGGAAGGATGACGACCATATCTTTCATCGGAGCTTTACTCACCATGATTCGTTCTCCAAAAGCTGGATATCTTCACTTTTCTCTCACGCCAACTAGAATCCAACGCAGCCCTCTAGCTTAAATTTAGTTAAGATTCATTCGGGCAAAATGCTCTAGCAGCATTCGATGGAAAAAGACATAGCCACCCCCAATTTTTTTCATTAGGAGACGGTCTGAAGCAAAGTCAAGAAATTTGGCATAGTTTTGGGGAATGCGCCCTTTCTCGTGAAGCAACTGGCGTAAAGTGAGGTGTTGAATGCAAGCAATTCCACCATATTTCAACCCAAAAACCAGCCCAAGAATCAGCCCGTAAATCAGCACCAAACACAGCCCATCAATCAGCCCATAAATCGGCCCAAAAATCAGCCCAAAAATCAGCCCGTAAATCAGCCCATAAATCAGCCCAATGAAAAGGCCATTTCTTAGAGAGGTGCGAATTCCCTGATTCGGAACTGCTCGTTGAACGATGTCAGAGCTGCCCAGTCCGCTACCCAGCCCAAAACCTAGCCCAAAAATCAGCCCACCACCCAGCCCAAAAATCAGCCCATAACGCATCAGCCCACCAATCAGCCCAAAACCATACCACAGCCCACCAATCAGCCCACCAATCAGCCCAAAACCAACTCCACTAAACAATTCGCGAATAAATCCAGACTTTGCCCTTTGCCACGACCAACTCAGTTTCTCTAAAGGTAATATTTTTCGGGATAAGCTAATAATCAGCCCAACACTCAGCCCAACACCCAGCCCAACACTCAGCCCAACACTCAGCCCAATACTCAGCCCATTAAGCGGTTTACCACTCAGCTCATAATTTAGCCCAAAAATCAGTCCAGCAATCAGCCCAGCAATCAGCCCAACACTCAGCCCAGAAACTATAAAGGTTCTAATTCGATAAGCTCTTTCCTCGCTGCGATTCTTTAACCAGGTTGGCTGCATCTTCTCAATCAAAAATACCGTTTGCTTTTCCTGTACCATTCGACCTGCCAGCCAACTCAGCCAGCTCAGCACCTGATGCTTAGAATATTCTGAAGCAGCACCCCGCTCTAGCCTCCGACCGATATAAGTCTCAAATAAGTGTTGGCTGCGATGCGAAGTTGAGCGAAGTTCATCCCTCAACTTTTCCATTGACCACCCCTGGTATGCCGCACTCATAAAGTTTAAAATCAGTGGGGTTTGAGCAAACTGCTCCAGGTCAGAATTTTGTTTGAGCAAGGCTCTCAAACCTGCCAGAGATCCACCGACCTTGTCCAAAAACTCATACACCTGCTTAGGCGAGAGCGGCTGAAGGCAGAGGGCACTGCTAATCTGTAGGCGTTCGCTCAGGGCTTCGTAATCTCGCACCCGACTACAAACTGCTACCTCGGTCTGAGGAAACAGCTCTATAAACTCGTTCAAAGCCCGAACGCAATCGTTGCGATAGTCCTCTCTGACTTCATCCAGTCCATCCAGTAACAGAATAAGCTGCTGCTGAGTTATCCAGGGTTCACTCAACGACCTGGGAACCTGATATTTTTCTCGCAGTTCATCGATCAACCAATCGACGATTGATTTGCGCTCCTTTGCCCAGGACGACAAATTAAACACAACAGGCATTGGCAAAGTTAAATTCTGCTCACTGCGATCGATCAAGCGTTGTGCCAGTTGTAGCAGGGCAATCGTTTTCCCGGCTCCCGGCTCACCCAGAATCAGCAGCGTCCGTCCTCCGCCAATTTCCTCATGGATGCGCGTCTCCCGCAGTATCTCATAGGAGCTATCCAACTCCACTGCCAACGCTTCAATTCCCTGAAATCGATCAGCGATCGCATCCGGTCTGGCTGTTAGTTCAAGCTTGAGGGCATCAATTCCCTGAAGCGACGGCTTGAGAAATCCCTCAATCCAGAATTCCTTTACCTTGCCTAAAAGGATTTGACGCTGCTTGTACTCTGATTTGCCTAAAGCATTCGCAGTTTGAGCTGAAAACTGTCCAAAATTGTCATAAGCTGTTCTCGCTTGATCTTTATATTCTTTGCGATCAATTTCCTGCTGCACAAATTCAACGAACTGTAGTGAATGTTCAGAAGATGTTGCCAGAGGAATTTCCGGAGTTGAGCCGATCGCAATTTCCTCAATCGCTATCCACTCCCTTTTCTTTAGCAATACAGGCTTCAAATGCTCTTGTAGCTTAGGCTCAGACTGTGAAATCTCCCCAACGTATTCAAATTTGCGATACTGCTGACTGGCGGAGGAATTTGTTTCGCTCCAAATTTGAATTGCAATACAGCCTAACTCATACGATTGCTCGAGCGATTTTCCTGCCGCCAATCCCTGATAAAAGCCAGTGGCAAAGTAATAAGCAGCTATATCCAGAATGGGCTGACTCATACCCACCACATAGTTGACATGGGCAACGATCGCTTCTGCCTGACGATCGCTATCGCAAGCATTTAGGACAACACAATTAATCTCATCGGCAAAAGTCTTGAATAATCGCGCCAAAATCTCAGTACTAACAAACTGTTCTCGCCCCTGCTCATCCTGGAAAACTAACCCCTGTTCTCCTGCTCCATGCCCACAAAAATGAACCACTTGTGGAGAATGTTCTGCCAGCAGTCCTGGTAGTTCTTGTGAACGCACACCCAACCCAAGCCCAATTTCAAACTTTCCCAATCGCTGTACCGCTGTGACAAGATCTGAAACTTCTCGTTCCAGGTCAAGGTCGCGTCTCGGATTCGAGGAAAGAATGAGGAGCTTTGGCACTAGTTTCCATCCTGCGATAGCAATCTATTAATCATCTTAGTGTTGCTCACGATAAAAGTTTCTAGTAATGGCTAGTTTGCATGGAGGCAGAGGCGATCGAAATCTTAAATCGCTCCAATTTCCTATCGCTCCACAACAATTTGAATTTGCTTTGTCACCCACTCCTGCCTTGGGTCAACCACCATCGTTGCTGCTCTTGTCACCTGGGGAGCCTTATCTAAATCAGCCCCGATCGCCGCTAAAAGCTGATTCAGGGGATTAACGCCTTCGGCTTCGCCACGGGTGACAGCGTTTTCGGCTTCTAACGCCTGCTCCAGTTCAGCCCCTCTCGGCTCCTGCGGCTCATCTAGCGGCGGCAGCGTGAGCCAGCGAAAATCAGCCAATCCCTTTTGCACTGCAAAGACTTTCAGCGTTTCTTTGGTTTGCTGATAAAATTCGTCGTCTGGAACGCTCATTCGGAGCATGATTTCTTGCTTCTGTCCTCGCTCCAGGCTAAAGAAGGGTGACTCCATTCCCCCGATCGGAATCTGCCAGATTGCCCAGGTTGGATCAAGATCCAGGACAGCTACTTTCAGCGATTGCGATCCCTGATTGGTTAGACGAAGGATAACAACCTCATCATTTTTCACCACCAGATTTTGGAGAGTGTCAAAGGGTGTTCCGTCTTCTCTTAATAGCTCTACCTCGATCGCCTGACTCAGTTTCGACCCCGAATTATCCAGGCTTTGCACGGCTTGATACTTGGCGAGATGCACCAGGCGATCGACCACACGCTGAGGAGCCGTTGAGTCATCAATAGACAGTGGCGGTCTCAGATTTTGCAGGGGAGTGCCAATGTTGATTTCATATTCTCCTTCTCGACCCACCGCCA
>NZ_JACJOR010000173.1:0-15878 GCF_014695615.1 Leptolyngbya sp. FACHB-711 | reverse complement strand
CCTAATGGGAAGCTGAGCAGGGTCAAAGTCTCCAAACCTAAGCCCATCGTCATACCAAGTGGGCCAGCGCTACTACAATCAACCTTCAACTCAAATCTGAAAGCCATTGCCACCGCCCCAAACCTACAGAAAAACTCACCCTATCCCCTCATTATCCCTATCTTCCCAACTCCTCACCCATCCCTCCATCCACTCTTCACCCCCTCCCCACCTCTGCTATCTTTAGTTGGAAGCGTCTTGAGCAAAAAGAAATATTTTCATGGGACTTACTTACCAGCGCGTTTTGCTGAAGCTGAGCGGCGAGGCACTGATGGGCGATCTGTCTTACGGGATTGACCCGTCTGTGGTTCAGAGTATTGCAGAAGAAGTAAAAGAAATTGTTTCAGCAGGGGTGCAGACCGCGATCGTTGTAGGGGGCGGCAATATTTTTCGGGGTGTGAAAGGGGCAGCCGCCGGAATGGATCGGGCAACCGCAGACTATATCGGCATGATTGCGACCGTTATGAATGCGATGACCTTGCAGGATGCCCTGGAACGGCTCGAAGTTCCCACACGGGTGTTGAGTGCGATCGAGATGCAGGAAGTAGCAGAACCCTATATTCGGCGGCGGGCGATTCGTCACCTGGAGAGAGGGCGGGTCGTGATTTTTGGAGCAGGGTCAGGAAATCCGTTCTTTACCACTGATACAACGGCTGCCCTGAGAGCGGCTGAAATCAATGCAGAAGTGGTGTTTAAGGCAACTAAGGTGGACGGGGTGTATGACTCCGATCCCAAGAAAAATCCGAAGGCGCGTCGCTACCAAAGCCTGACCTATAGCCACGTTTTAACCGAAGACCTGAAGGTGATGGATACCACTGCGATCGCCTTGTGTAAAGATAACAATATCCCCATTATTGTGTTTGACCTTTCCGTGGCGGGCAATGTTCGTCGAGCAGTGATGGGAGAGTCGATTGGAACGATTGTTGGAGGGTCTTGTGAAATTAGCTGACGTTGAAAGCCACATGCAGAAAGCCGTTGAGGCAACTCAACGATCGTTTAACACCATCCGAACTGGACGCGCCAATACTTCTTTGCTCGATCGCGTCACGGTTGAATACTACGGCACTCCAACCCCGCTCAAATCGCTTGCCAACATCAACACACCAGATGCCAGCACGATCACCATTCAGCCTTACGATCGTAATACGATGAACCTGATCGAAAAGGCAATCAGTCTATCGGACATTGGCTTAACGCCCAATAACGACGGCTCCACAATTCGCCTGAACATTCCGCCTCTAACGAGCGATCGGCGTAAAGAGCTGGTGAAAATGGCGGCAAAAATGGCAGAAGAAGGCAAAGTCTCGATTCGCAATATTCGTCGAGATGCGATCGACTCAATCCGCAAGCAGGAAAAGAGCGGCGATGTTTCGGAAGACGAAGCGCGGGATACGCAAGACAGCGTTCAGAAGCTGACAGACAAATTCATTCAGAAGATTGAGCAGATTCTTTCCGAGAAAGAGTCCGACATTATGACGATTTAAGAGGGTGATTCGGAAGAATCAGAGGTTCTACATCGCTCCCTAAATCCCCCAGTTTTGGGGGACTTTGAGATGCTTCCAGGAAACGATGTGCTTCCTGGAATTCAAGTTTAGGGGGCGAATTGGATAATGAAAATTTTTTCAAACATCAGCCGCCAATGCCATATCCTGGCTGGCGCAAATCCTCGAATAGCCGCACTTCGACCACGCGATTGGGTTCGATAATGGCGGGCTGTGGTGCAGTCAGATAAGTTGTTGCTGCACTGGTTGTTGCACCTGCCGCGATTCCGGCAATCAGTCCAACTCCGGTGACGGCTCCCAAAAGCGTTCCTGCGACTGCGCCGACCGCCGAGTTTTGCATCATCTGGTTGCTGGAGAGCTGCCGATCGCCCGATAGTTTATTCGATCGTCCGTTTAGCAAAAAACTTTCCCCATCGATGCTAATTGCCTGAGCGATAAACTCGCTGCCTGAACTGCCTGTTTCAAATCGCCCAATCACCTGACTACCCGCAGGCACAATAATTTGGCCTTCCTGATTCCGCACATCGCGATCGACCACCAGCACTTCCTGAAGTGGGTAATCGCTCGACAGATTAAGCGTTTCTTCACCCTGGTATCGCAGACTTAGGACCGTTCCCGAAGGCAGCAATACGCCTGAAGTTGAATTGACCGCCACCACAGTTTCACGGAATCCTTCCTGCGGAGTTTCGCGAGCAGTGGTTCTGGAGGCTGTGCTGGTCGATTCTGATCCCGGTAGCGGTTGCCCAAACTCGATCGCGCTGGTATCACGAGTCCGAGCAGGGGATGGGCTGGAAGAATTTAGGGCGGGGACGCGAACTGAACGCTCTGCTGGCGGCGTCCATGTGGCAGGAGGCAGTTCGGTGGGCAGCGATTCTGGTTCAGCAGGAGGTAGTTCGGTTGGAATAGCAGCGGTAATCGCTTCAGTCGGATTTTCATTTGCTCTGACAGGCTGTTCAGTCGCTTCAGCTTTAGAGGTCTCAGTTTCAGAAGCTTGAAGGGCAGGAGCCGGATTCCCTGAGGTTTGAGAGGCAGGAGTTTGAACTTCAGCGTTCTGAATCTCAGTGGCTTGAGCGGTGGTTTGAGGAACAGAAGTTGGATTCTCTGAGGGCTGAGTGGTAGAAGCTTGATTCTCAAAAGCTTGAATTTCAGAAGCTTGGATCTCAGGAGCCTGACCTTCAGCAGTTTGAGGAGCAGGAGTCAGATTTCCTGGAGGAGCAGATAGAACTGGGTCTGGAGAGGCGGGGTCTGGAGAGGCAGCAACAGCAGACAGCTCGGGAACCGAAACTGTGGGGGGAGTGATTCGCGCAGAGCGCATTTCTGAAGGAACTGCGGCAGCCTCAGCTGGGGGAAGTTCTACAGGAATTTCTGTTGCGCCTGGCTCCAGAGGGGGCAGGTCTGAAGTTGCTTCATTTGCTGCTGCTAGATTTGGAGTTAAACCTGCTGATGTTGAATTAGCGGCTGATGAATCTGCTATCACCTCAGGAGCCGCATTGACAGGAGAAGCATCAGGAGCTTGAGGCGAAGGGGAATTTACAGCAGCAGTCTCCCTTTCGGGGGACTGGGAAGCGATACTTTCTTCGGGGAAGGGCGAAGCGACTGTCTGAGCCGGAGCAGGGTTTGCCCCTGCCAGAACTGGGCGCAGCACCCATCGATCGCCGCTTTGCTGGAGGTCAACCTGCTGTGGAGCTAGAACGGTTCCCGCAGCTAGCTGCATCACGATTCGGGTGACTCCGGGCTGAAACTGAGCGATGCGAATTTGCTGAACTGCGCCGGGAAACTGCTTTTCGGTTTGAAGTGCGCCGACATCAGTGTTAGGCAGATCGATCACAATGCGGGCAGGCTGAGCCGCCAAGAAATAGCGTGGCGTTGCGCCAGGAGGAAGATTGACTGACAGCGCGGCTGATTCAGGGTCGTACTGCCATTGCAGCGAAGAAGCCTGGGCAATTGCCCCTCCGGGAAACTGCGAAGCAAACGAAGCAGGCAACGCGATCGCGGCTCCAGTAAGTATCAGCCCTGTCCCCAATAACCCGACTGGTTGGGAAACACTCAGCCAAAACTGAGTCTGAACCTGCTGCACAAATCGCTTTTGCATAATCACCTCACAAGCCGCACGGCAAAGAACGCTATCTTTTCGAGCAGGAAAAAACGCGGCACACGATCGCTAAAGCGTCTGACTCGCGAAGTCCTTTGCCAGGGCATCACCAGTATTACAGCCGTGGGGCGGCTCAGCTTTCATGTGGTCGTGATAGGAGTAGGGGCAGCAAAAGACTGGCTCCCCTATCCCCCTCTATATGTAGCGTTTCATCCTGCCCTAAATCAATACAGCGTTTAGTGTAATGGCTTTGCTGCAAAATGGCACAGTTTCTTGGTTAAGGCTTGTTGAGCGTGGTAGGCAGGAAATTTACGAGCCTATCTTTTCCTGCCCTAGCTTACGGCGCTTTCGATCAACCGCCATTGCCGATTCTCAGCGATCGCCCGATTCACAGAGTCAAACATTGCGCGGCAGTGATTATTGCTCTTGAGAGGAAGTTCTTCGTTCTTCACCACAAAATTCATGCGGACAGCAGGATCTTGAACAGGTCGTTCGATCAGGACTTCAACCGTCACAAGCTGAGTATAAGAGACATGACCGGGCGCTTCTTTCGCGACCAGGTAGTCTTCCGAGTCAAAAACAACATCCAAACTGCACGATCGCAGCGTCTCGCTGAGGGAATGGCGCAGCCGATTAGAAGCCGATCGCCATTCGGGGTGATCTAACGACACTGAAATAGTAAATAAGCTGGTATAACGAGCCATAGGCAACCCCGGCATCTTAACGTTTAACCATCCACTCCTACCCAATCGGAATTTTGTATTCCCGTCAAGACTGTTCCGGCACTGAATTAGTCGTTTCAATCGAATAGGCGGGTTATCTCAGGAAAGACTTATTCCTGCAAGTTTGCCTGCAAAGGTATGAATTGGGAATTTCCGGTTTGATGTACCTGAGCTCAATTGAGATTGAGTGAGTGGACTTTGTTTCGTTTCCTAGTTCGTTCCTTACCCCATTGCTGCTGGTTAGATGACGAAAACTGCTGGAAATAATGTGAACAAAACCAATCTTGGTAAAAGTGCCTTACTATATCCAGAGTTCAGTCTAACTTGACTAATTCCCGGACAATTTAGCCAAACCATTTAAGAAGGATCTGCTTTTAGAGGGAGATCTCAAGCGACACACTCCTTGCTTTGATGCAGACGATTCTCTTAATTGTAGGCGATTCGTTGAAATTTGCAGCATTTGCATGAGTAGGAACACTCAATTTGAAACAGTGCCCGAAGATTTACCCAAAGATTTATCCGAAGATTTGCCTAGAGATTTACCCAGAAACTCGTTTGAGAAGCGACCCGGAAGGCTCGTTGTTTTTGAAGGTGTAGAGGGTTCAGGCAAAACGACGCAAATCAAAGCTGTGCATACCTGGCTGGTGGAAACTCATTGGCTCAATAACAGGCAGGAATCGCCGTTATTTTCCCAGTGTGTTGCGACTCGTGAACCAGGCGGGACTGGGCTAGGGCAGCAGTTGCGTCAACTCTTGCTTCATCCTGCCAGCGACGAGCCACTGCAAGACCGCACCGAACTTTTACTTTATGCAGCCGATCGCGCTCAGCACGTCGAGGGAATGCTGAAACCCTTACTAGCGCAAGGAGCACTAATTCTCTGCGACCGATACACTGATTCCACCATTGCTTATCAAGGCTACGGCCGACAACTGGATCGCCCCCTAATTGATCAGCTCAATCAAATTGCCACAAGCGGGCTGCAAAGCGACCTCACCCTTTGGCTTGATCTAGATGTGGAGCTTGGCTTAGCTCGTGCCCAGCAGCGGGGCAGTCACGATCGAATTGAGCAAGCCACGATCGAGTTTCATCACCGGGTGCAGCAGGGCTTTACCGATCTGGCCAAGACATTTCCCGATCGAATTATCCGCATTGACGCTAGCCAGCCTTCAGAGCAGGTGACACAGCAAATCCAAACGGTACTGATCGATCGATTGGGTAAGTGGGCGAAAGAGTGACAAAAAGAGTGACAAAAGGGCTGACCCCAAAATTCTAAATAGCAGGACTGGTAAAGGCTAAGCTGCTCAATCAAAAATTCATTAGCGTGCCATTGGGTTGCCACATGGCCGCAATACGGTCTGTCTATAGTAGTCAATATCCGTCGATCGGTTCTTCCTTTCCAAGTTCTTTTCTTGTTGATGGCGTCGAGATAGCAGTGCCAGGGCTAATGGCTCGATCGAGGCAGGGGCATTTATCCGGCGAGGAGAACCGCTTCGCATCGTCATAAACTCACCCTATCTATGCAACAGGTGCGAGATGGCAAAACAGCAAAATTCTGATTCGACCCATCATTCTCCTGAGTCCAATTCGTCCACCTCATCCAGTCAAAACTTCACCATACCTATGTCTCAGTTCGATTATCCTGAAGCGGAAACGGCTTCCCGTCATTCTGAAACTCAACTTACTGAAACTCCCGCTTCTCATCGTTCCAATCGCGGCTGGAGAGCTTCTTTCGCTTCTGTTTTGCTGGGGGCTAGCGTCGCGACGACCGGAGCCTACATTGCCTGGAACCCAAGTTCGCCGCTGCGTCAGCAGGCACAGGCGCAGTTGCCGCCCACTTCGATCACCCAGGCGCAAAATGTTCCCATCCGCGACCCCAATTTCATTACTTCGGTCGTGCAGAACGTTGGACCTGCCGTGGTGCGAATCGATGCTAGCCGCACGGTGAGGTCAGCAGTTCCCGAAGCATTCCGCGATCCGAGGCTACGGCAGTTTTTTGGTGGACGAGTGCCTCTTCAGGAGCCGTCTGAGCGAGTGCAGCGTGGAGTTGGCTCTGGTTTCATTGTCAGCCAGGATGGACAGATTATTACCAATGCTCACGTTGTTGCAGGTTCGGATACGGTCGAAGTCGTGCTTAAGGACGGGCGCAGAATAGAAGGCCGGGTGGTTGGCTCCGATCCCGTAACCGATGTGGCGGTTGTAAAAGTCGATGAAACGAATCTCCCAACTGTGAAGCTCAGTAACTCTGACCAGATTCAGCCCGGTCAATGGGCGATCGCGATCGGCAACCCGCTGGGGCTAGATAACACCGTCACGGCGGGCATTATCAGCGCGACCGGGCGATCGAGCAGTGATGTGGGCATTTCCGACAAGCGAATTGACTTTATTCAAACGGATGCTGCCATTAACCCCGGTAACTCTGGTGGTCCCTTGCTGAATGAGCGTGGCGAAGTCATTGGCGTGAATACCGCTATTCGTGCGGATGCTCAAGGAATTGGCTTTGCGATTCCGATTAATACCGTTCAGCGCATCTCGAATGAACTCATTACCAAGGGCAGCGTTCAGCACCCCTATTTAGGAGTGCAAATGGTAACCCTCACGCCAGCCGTAAAGCAGGACATTAACAGCAATCCAGAGAACGATCTGAACGTCACTGAGGATGAGGGAGTTCTAGTAGTTCGCGTTGTGTCGGACTCTCCTGCTGCTAAAGCCGGAATTCGGGCAGGAGACATCGTTCGCAGCATCAATGGTCAAACCATCACAAAGGCAAACGAGCTACAAAACGTTGTGGAGCAGAGCCAGGTGGGCAGCAATTTGCAGGTGCAGCTCAGACGGGCTGGGCAGGATGTTAACCTGACCGTGCAACCGGGAGCCTACCCCATTGATAGTTCTGACCAGCAGGGTTAATCCCATTTCGTTTTCTGACCTTTTTCCTGATAAGACACGAGGCGCGGCTTGCGCCTTTTTTTTGCTTACGCCGAATCTTGCGGTTGTCCACTTGCCGATCGTCCTTTCTCGATCGCTTCCCGGTATGATCAAAGACTTACTGACAAAGACACTATTGCTCACCGCTCATGTCTGACCTTCGCCATAATTGGACGACTGAAGAAATCCTCGATCTGCTCCAGCAGCCGCTGCTTGATCTGGTATTTCAGGCGCAAACGGTTCACCGTCGCCACAACCCGTCGAACTGCATCCAGCTTGCCACGCTGCTGAGCGTTAAAACCGGGGGCTGTCCAGAAAATTGCAGCTATTGTCCGCAGTCGGCGCACTATGAAACCACTGTTGAAAAGCAGCCAACGCTCACGATCGAAGAAGTCGTTTCTGCCGCGCATCGGGCAAAAGAGCTGGGCGCAACTCGCTTTTGCATGGGCTGGGCATGGCGGGAAATTCGCGAAGGAGTCGCCTTTGAAGCCATGTTAGAAATAGTGCGCCAGGTTCGATCGCTGGGGCTAGAAGCCTGTGTCACTGCTGGAATGTTAACTGACTCTCAGGCAGAGCGACTTGCCGCCGCCGGGCTCTCTGCTTATAATCACAACCTCGATACCAGCCCCGAATTCTACGACCAAATTATCACGACCCGCACTTATGGCGATCGGCTGGAAACGCTTGATCGAGTTCGCAAGGCAGGCATTACCGTGTGCTGTGGCGGCATTATTGGCATGGGTGAAAGTTTGGTTGATCGTGCCCGAATGCTGCAAGTGCTGGCAACCCTGACTCCCCACCCCGAAAGCGTACCGATCAATGCCCTCGTTGCCGTGTCGGGTACACCACTGGAGGAACAGCAACCGATCGACCCATTGGAATTGGTGCGAATGTGTGCCGTTGCCCGCATCCTCATGCCCCAAGCGCGAGTCCGTCTTAGTGCGGGTAGAACCAGCCTTAGCCGTGAAGCGCAGGTGCTTTGCTTCCTGGCGGGCGCAAACTCAATCTTTTACGGTGAAAAGCTGCTGACCACTGCCAACCCCGATCAGGATGCCGATCGCAAGCTGCTAGAAGACATCGGCGCAGTGCCGCTCGAACCCTTTGTTGACACCAATGCCCTATCGATAAATTAAATCATCCAGTTCCGCATAGTCGGGCAGAGTCGTATCGATCGCCTTTCCATTCCGTAGCACAATGCGATCGACCTGGGGACGGGCAAACAGTTCGCTGTAGTAGCGTGCTCTGAATAAAATCAAATTCGCCGCCGCACCCGGATAAATTTCAGCGATTTGCGGCAGTTTCATCAGGGCGGCAGGAGTGGTGGTGACGCTGCGGCTCCAGTTGTCGTAAGGGGCATCAAGCTGGGCGATTCGGGTTGCCTGAGTGAACACTTCCAAGCCGTCATGATCGCCATAGCCATAAAACGGATCGCGGCAGTTGTCGCTGGCAAAGGCGACTGGAACTCCAGCTTGCTTCAGCTCATGCACCAGTGTAATCCCGCGCCACCGGGGAGTTTTTGTGGGCAGAACTGCCTCCTGCAAAGAACCGCCATTAAGCGCAGATTCCTGGTTGCGATCCTGCAAATACAGGTTGCACATCGGCAGACTCACAATTCCAATGCCTGCCTGCCGGACGCGATCGATCGTTTCTGTGGCATCCTTCGCCGCTTGAACTGCCAGGCTACAGCAGTGACCACAAACTATCTGTCCAGAAAACTGATGCTGAATCGCTGCTTCCGCAATGTGATACAGCGCATTGTTTGCCGGATCCCCGCTTTCGTCAGTGTGGATGTCGAGGTCGAGATTGCGCTCTTTTGCCAGGCTGAACAGGCGATCGATCTGCTGAGAGAGGTCAGGATGAGCAATCGTCACACCCCCAAGCACTCCGCCCGCTTCTGCCACTAAATCCGCCAACTTTTCTCCCTCCGGGGTCAGGTAATAGTCCAGAGGCACGAGAGACGCTGCTTGGAGTAACATGCGGTCTGCCCACTCCTGCCGCAGCACTTGAAATACTCCAAAGCTGATCGCTGCCTGTTCTCCATAAGCGTCGATGTGGGTGCGAATTGCCTGCGTCCCATGAGCATAGGCACACCGCAGCCCAAACTCCATGCGCCGATACACATCTTCTGCGTTCCAGTGCTTCTGGCTATCCGCAGCAACGGTTTGCAGCGCATCCTCAAACGATCCAGATCGATTGGGAGCACGTCCCCAGGTGTGTCCTTTGTCTAGATGCGTGTGCAGATCGATAAAGCAGGGAAACACGATGCCTTGCCTTAGATCGTATACAGGCGTTCCTTCTATTGATCGACCCTTCGCAGGCCCAATCTCGGCGATCTGACCCGATCGAATCAGCAAATCAACCTGCGCCAAATCACCCGATATTGGAAAGCTCACATCTTTTAAGAGGGCGATCGGCACACGCGCATTCGTCAACCAGTACTGTTCTGCATCAAATACCATGAAAGCCCTATCCCTAGCACCACACGACACGCTCTCATTCCTTCACGGCTCACCAGCCTCATCCACCCATCCACCCATCCACGCTCTAATTCTCCCGTCGCACCGCGCTCTCATGCCAGTTCCGCAGTAGATAATCCGACAAAACGGTCAGCACCACGAAAATCATCACGCCCAGCATCGTTGTCATTAGCAGAGCCGCAAACATCAGGGGAATTTGTAGATTAAAGCTCGCCATCAGGATTTGATAGGCAATGCCTGATTGAGTTCCACCTGTGCCCGCGACAAACTCTGCCACCACTGCGCCAATCAAAGCCAGTCCGCCGCTAATCCGTAGTCCACTAAGGAAATAGGGCATCGCGCTCGGAAGCTGAAGATGCAGCAGCGCTTGCCAGCGAGAGGCTTTGTAAAGCTGAAATAGGTTAGTTAAATTGTGGTCTGCGCTGTTTAGCCCCACAGTTGTATTTGACAGAATTGGGAAGAATGCCACGATCCAGGCGCATACCGTCAGCGAAACTGCAGTCGAACTGTCGCCCGGCACAATTTGCCGCACCCAGAGAATGATCAGCGGGGCGATCGCGACGATCGGCGTGGTTTGCAGCACCACGGCATAGGGAAAGAAACTGCGCTCGATCCATTTGCTCTGGGTAAACAGCACTGCTACTAGCAGCCCGGAAACCACCGCCGCGATAAAAGCAAAAATTGTAATCTTCAGCGTGATCAGCAGCGACGGAAACAGCGTACCCCACTCCTGAAATAGGGTTTGCAGCACCAGAATTGGACCCGGTAGCAGATAAGGCGGTGTATTCGTAACGCGCACGCCCACTTCCCAGAGGGTCAGCATTATCAGCCCTACGGCGATCGGGGCAAGAATTTGCGGGGACAGCAGACGATCGATCCACCGGGGCTTTTTGGGCTGTTGAGCAACCAAAGGAGCTTTTAGCGTATTGGAATTCATCGTGCTCCCTCGCTCATTGGTACAGAGGGTAGATCGGCAGGCTGCCAGGGTTCAAGCTCTGGATCAGTGCCCATCGAGAGCGTTGTAGACAGGCGGCGGTAGTAGTTTGTAAAGGCAGCAGAGGCACGAAACGCTTCTGTACGGGGGTAAGGCGCATCGATCGCCACATCTGCCACGACCCGACCCGGACGCGCTGCCATCACCACGACGCGATTTGAGAGGTAAATGGCTTCGTAGATGTTGTGCGTCACAAAAATGACTGTCCACTGCATCTGCTGCCACAAATCGAGCAAATCGCTGTTGAGCTTGCTGCGGGTCATTTCATCCAGTGCGCCAAAGGGTTCGTCCATCAGGAGCAGTTCGGGTTTTGTCACCAGGGCACGGGCGATCGAGACGCGCATTTTCATCCCGCCAGACAACTCACGCGGATAGCACTTTTCAAATCCCCGCAGGTCTACGCGCTCGATTGCTTCGGCTACTGCTGATGCGGTCGCTCGTTTGGTAAGTCCTGCCAGCTTCAGAGGAAGGCGGACATTCTCCTCGACCGTTGCCCAGGGCATCAGAGCCGCTTCCTGAAACACATACGCCAGTCGGTGATTCGGATTACCCCAGGACACATTGCCCGTCGTCATTTTGCCCAAGCCTGCAATCAGCCGCAAAACGGTACTTTTACCGCAGCCCGAAGGACCAAGCAGACTGATAAATTGCCCCTGGGCGATCGCGAGATTCAGATCTTGCAGGGCAACCGTACCATTGGCGTAGACTTTGTTGACGTGACTGAGGGTGATTTCAGGCATTCCTAAACAAGCTCCTGAACCGCACTGTAGTTTGCAGATCGATCGTCAATCCTGGCTAAGGCTAGGACTTGTAGGCATCCACGCCTTTATTCACAAATTGCAGGGTATAGGCCTGGGTGTAGTCTGTTTCCTTTTTAAACACGCCCTGCGCCGACATGGTATCGAAGAAAGACTTCCAGCGATCGTCGGTCATCGCGCCAATGCCCTTCGCTTCAGCATCGCCCGAACTGACAATGCCGTATTCCTTCATCTTGGCAATCCCATAGGCAATTTTGTCGTCGGTCATTTTGGGATTGTCTTTTTTGATCAGCTCATTGCCCGGCGTGGGGTCGCCTTCCAGATAGCTGTACCAGCCCTTGATCGACGCATCCACAAATCGCTGGACTAAATCGGGATTTTGCTCGACCAGTTCCCGCTTACACTCGATCGTTGTGGAGTAGGGATCATAGCCGGAGTCTGCCAGCAAAAATACCAGCGGCTTAAAGCCCCCTTCTTTCTCGATGACCATCGGCTCCGAACTGAGATAGCCCTGCTGCGCCGAGGTTTTATCTGCCAGAAACGGACCCGGATTGAAGTTATACGGACGCTTCTGGCTATCGGTATAGCCGTACTTGGCTGACAGGAAGGGCCAGAAGGTGACATTTGCCGCCGAGGAGATAAAGATCGGCTTGCCTTTGAGGTCTTCCAGTGTTTTCACGCCCTGATCCGGGTGAACAATCAGCACTTGCGGGTCTTTCTGGAAAAGCGAGGCAACGGTGACTTTAGGAATGCCTTCTTCGATCGCTTTAATCGCGTCTGAGCCATAGCCCATAAAGAAGTCGATCGCTCCACCCATCAAGAGCTGAGTGCCGTTCACCTGCGGACCACCCATTTTGACCGTGACATCCAAGCCATAGTCTTTGTAAATTCCGGTAGCAACTGCCTGATAAAAGCCGCCGTGTTCTGCCTGAGCGTACCAGTTTGTGCCGTAAGTAATCTTGGTGAGTTCACTGCTTGCAGGGCTGGCAGCCGGAGAACTGGCAGTAGGCGATTCTGTTGCAGCGGGCGGTTGGCTACTCGCACAGGCAGTTACAATGCTGCTTCCGACCGTCAACGCGCCGTACTGCAAAAATTTGCGGCGATTTATTCCAGCAAAGAAAAGTGAATCTCTTGAGCGACTCATGCCATTACCCTCTTAATCGGTAAATCCTGGTTTTAAAGAAACGTGAAGCGACCCTCACTTGAACCTACTAAAACCAATGCTTGCTGATTGTACCTTCAGCTACTTTTTCCCTCAGAGCGATGCACTACCCACTCCATCACCTGGTCGCCCAGTCGTAGATTGCTCAGCCGATCGATTTCTCGAATTCCGGTGGGGCTAGTCACGTTTACTTCTGTTAGGTATCCCCCGATCACATCGATTCCCACAAAATACAGCCCATCGCGCTGCAACGTTGGAGCCAGTTCTGCACAAATTTGCCGATCGCGATCGGTCACTTCTGCTGCCGCCACACGCCCTCCGACTGCCATATTGCCGCGAAAGTCTTTTCCGGTGGGAATGCGATTGACCGCGCCGATCGGCTCGCCGTTGAGCAGAATCACCCGCTTATCGCCGTCTTTGGCTTCGGGCAGGTAGGCCTGTACCATGATCGGGTAAGTCTGCTGCTGCGTACTGATCTCAACCAGCGAGTTGAAATTGCGATCGTCCGGCTGCACAAACAGAATACCTTCTCCTGCCTTGCCGCCCAAAGGCTTCATCACGGCTGCGCCCTGTTGCTCGACAAACTGGCGAATCACCTGTTTATCCTGCGCCACGATCGTCTCTGGAATCACCTTGGTGAATTGCAGCGCGTACATTTTTTCGTTGGCCGCTCTCAAGCCGCCGGGCGAGTTGACCACTAACGTTTTCCCCGGATCAACGTAATCCAGAATGTAAGTCGCGTAAAGATAAGGCACATTCACAGGCGGGTCGGTTCGCATAAATACCGCATCCATTGCTTCCAGGGGCAGCAAAACCTGTTCGCCCACCTGAAACCAGGGATTCTCTGCCTGCCAGCGTCCCTCGACCAGTTTGACTGGCTTCAGCTTGACCGATCGCAGCAATCCATACGCTTTGCCCGACGACACACTGAGCAGCTTTGCCTCCGTGATCCAAACCTCATGCCCTAACCCCTGTGCCGCCTCCATTAACGCCACACTCGTATCGTGACCGGGATCAAGGCGATCGATCGGGTCAATAATAAATGCAAATTTCACAAAGACGACTCCGAAAGAGGGCAGAAAAGAGCGTTCCGATTAAGCTTGCAGCATAGGGTCAAGCTTGCCACTTGCATTGAGGGCATACAGATCATCGCAGCCGCCCACATGCTGCCTGTCAATAAAAATTTGGGGAAGACTGCGCCGCCCGTTTGCCCGCTTCGCCATTTCCGCCCGAGCCGCCTCATCGCCATCAATGCAGTATTCTTCAAAGTCCACTCCCTTTTGCTTCAGGAGGGCTTTTGCCCGAATACAAAAAGGGCAGGTACTCCAGGTATAAATCTCAACTTCAACAGCCATAAGAAATGTCCGTTCCGCTGTGCTTGCAACAATTATCTTTATCTTCCCCTAGTGTAAGCCAATCGCGCGATGCAAGCTGGGTTTCAGGCAATGGGGCGAGAAATGGAGCGATCGAGCGCAGGTCGTTGAAACTCAGTTTTGCTGCAAGGAGAATGACGCGGTCTCGATCGCTTGGGGTAGTGCCCGGGCAGAGGGTCAGAGCAGCACTCCGGCAGGAATGTCGATCGAAACCCTAATTTCTTCAAAGGGTTTGCATCGATTTCAATCTAGTGAGCCATAATTGACGAAGTTTTTTGCTAGAGTGCTTGATCTCGTATGCTCAAATCCTTGATGTTCAAGTCTTTCCTGCCGCTGATGGTTCCCGCAACGCTGGCGATCGGCTCATGGGTCGCTATCGCTCAAACGGCTGTCGCTCAAACTGCATCTTCCCAGTCTTCTCTCTATCGTCCAATTCCAATGCCGTCGAGCAATGAGGTCAGCGATAGCATCACAGACCAGGACATTCCTACTGGCTTTGGCGGGTTTGCGCGAGACTATCTGGTGGACTTCAAGGAAGGCGATCAGGTCGTGATTGATTTGACTTCAGACCAGTTCGATACCATCCTGACTCTGATTGCGCCTGATGGCTCAACCGTTGCTGAGAATGACGATGGACCCGACGGCACGACAAATTCGCTGCTGTTTGCTCGCGTTACTCGCCCCGGCAATTACATTGTGCGCGTCAGTCCTTATGCTGGACAAGGTGTAGGTGCGTTCACGCTCAAGGTAACAAAGCTCCGCCCAATCTAATCGCTGCGATCGCAAGCTGTGGTTCTTCCATTCGCAACCCTATGGTACGGGGTACAATCTAGCGACCTAGTCTAGCTCTGAAGAACGGAGAACCACAGGTTTACAGTCAGCCGGAAAAGCAAACAAAAAGCTTGCCAATCTTTCCTAAAGTTTGCTAATTTAATTAAGCACACAAAGCACGCCCTGCCGGGATAGCTCAGTTGGTAGAGCAGAGGACTGAAAATCCTCGTGTCCGCGGTTCAAGTCCGCGTCCTGGCATACTTTTCAGAGATCGACCAAAAAATCTTCACGAAGTTCGCTTACTTTGTACCAAGCAAATCATGGTTTGGGCAATGCGAGCTTGCAGTCAGATTGCTTAGTAGGGGGATTCAAATCCGGCGGATTCGTCAAAGGAAGCCACATCTGCTTGGTAATCCCTCTGCTCCTGATATTCGCCGATCGCGTGATAGACCGCTATCAGCAGAAATTTTCCGATCGTTCAAAGGATTGGCTTTACGAAAAAGCCTTCTACGATCTGGACAGAGATAGGCAGTAGCAGTAATCGAATACGCATTAAAGAACGCCAACTGCTTAGGGCAGCCAATGTTCTAAATTTGCCGTCATCCAACCCGGTTAAATTAGTGATATGCAGCGTTGTTATGGCGTAATTGCGACCTTAATCACCTTTCGATCGCGCATGTCACAAAACACTTGCTCCAGGTTTTTAAGCGGCTGCCGATCACTCACCATTAGTTCAAAGGGCAGGGTGTAGCTTGCCAGCATTGCTACCGCTTCGCGCACAAAGAAGGGAGTATTGTGAAACACGCCTTTGAGGGTAAGTTCGCAGTAGTGAAGCTGCTCGGTGCTGACGGTGATGGACGTGTCGCGGGGACAGCCGCCGAAGAGATTAACTGTAGCTCCCGGACGGCCAGAGGCGATCGCCGTTTCCCAAACTTGAGGTGATCCGGTCGCTTCGATAATTACATCTGCACCCCAGCCATCGGTCAGTTCTTTTACAGCGGCAGGAATGTCTGTGACTTGACGGTGATTAAACGTGCGGACTGCGCCAAACTGTTTACCGATTTCC
>NZ_JACJOR010000172.1:0-17199 GCF_014695615.1 Leptolyngbya sp. FACHB-711 | reverse complement strand
GATCAACCGGAGCAGCGTTGACTTCCCGGAACCCGAAGGACCTAGCAGAGCAACCAGCGAGCCAGTTTTGATTTCCAGACTCACTTCCGTGACTGCCTGAAAGTCACCGAATCCTTTGGATACCTTTTCAACAACAATTCCCACGACAACTGACCTCTGTTATGAAATTGGGGGAGAGCAATCCAGAAACAATCCAGCAAACAAACAATCCAGCAAAATAATTAAGCAATCAATGCCTGTCCGACGATCGCACTGCTTTTGATTCGAACCGACCAGCACCAGGCTCGACCCATTCAGCCCGCTCAGATTCAGGACAATGCACCACAATGAAATGCACCACAGTGAACTGTTATTTAACTGTTATTTATTATATTAATTCCCACTTTATCGCTGTACTTACTGTAGTTTTTATAGCACGTCTGACTGACCATACTGCGATTTTTCTGAAATGCTTGCGTGGCTAAAGCCGATCGCCTCTTAAGGACACCCTCAGGACACCCTGAGGCACCTTCGAACGATGACTGTCTACAGCTGTTTCCCCATCGTGAAGTCATATGTAAAGTTCTGTAAAGGGTAAAAGACTGTTTATCATAAGGTAAAAGCACCCTCCTGCCTGAATCAATGCTTAGCCGGATTAAAGATATCGCCGATCGCCTTGCTCCTCGCTTGATTGAAATTCGTCGGCATCTGCATAGCCATCCAGAGCTAAGCGGTCAGGAGTATCAGACAGCAGCTTATGCGGCAGGAGTTCTGTCTTCCTGCGGGCTGCACGTTCAGGAACTGGTCGGCAAAACGGGCGTTGTGGGTCACTTAAGCGGAGATGGAACCGATTCTCGTTTGCTGGGAATTCGGGCAGATATGGATGCCCTGCCGATTCAGGAGCGAACCGGACTGGAATTTGCTTCCCATCAACCCGGAATTATGCACGCCTGCGGTCATGATGTCCATACCACGGTGGGACTGGGCACGGCGATGATTTTGTCCCAGCTTGGGCAACTGCTTCCCGGCACGATTCGCTTTTTGTTTCAGCCTGCCGAAGAAACTGCTCAAGGCGCAAGCTGGATGATTCGCGATCGCGTGATGGAAGATATTGACGCGATTCTGGCAACTCATGTATTTCCGACGATTCCCGGCGGTTCGATTGGCATTCGCTATGGCGCACTCACGGCGGCAGCAGACGATCTGGAAATTACCATTGTTGGCGAATCTGGACATGGGGCGCGTCCGCACGAGGCGATCGATGCGATTTGGATTGCGTCTCAAGTCATCACGAGCTTACAACAGGCAATCAGCCGTACCCAAAATCCGCTGCGTCCCGTGGTGCTGACGATCGGACAAATTAACGGCGGACGTGCACCCAATGTGATTGCAGATCAGGTACGCTTGCTGGGAACGGTTCGATCGCTTCATCCCGAAACCAGTGCTGCGTTACCAAGCTGGATCGAGGGCATTGTGTCACATGTGTGTCAGACGTACGGAGCAAAATATGAAATAAGCTACCGTCACGGCGTTCCCTCGGTGCAAAACGACCCTTACCTGACCAAAATCGTCGAGGACGCCGCTCAGGAAGCTTGGGGCAGCGATCGAGTGCAGCTTTTAATGGAGCCGTCACTAGGAGCAGAAGATTTCGCGCTCTATCTGAACCACGCGCCTGGCACAATGTTTCGACTGGGAGTTGGCTTTGCCGATCGCACTAATTACCCCCTGCATCACCCGCAGTTTCAGGTCAACGAAGCGGCGATCGTCACTGGGGTTGTCACGATGGCGTATGCGGCTTACAAATATTGGTACGAGTGATGATTTGCGCGGATATTTGGTGCGGAGATTTTTGTGCCAGTAGATTTGTGCCGATATAAATGCCGCGCTAGATAGACGATCGCTCCCAGATGCCCCTGCTAAATTGGTTTGAACTGTTTACCCTTCAGTCACTATGGCTGCATCCCAACCCCTTACCGGAATTGAACTGATTGACTGCGCTAAAGCAAACGCAGAGCAGGGCGTTACGGTGGCTGCTGAGCTTTGCGGCTACGGCCAAAACATTTCTCGCTTTCAACAGTCATTGGAGCAAGCCTGTCGTCAAATCGGCGTAGAAATTTCTTCTTTAAGCGATCTAATCACCGATCAGCAGACGGTTATCCAAACGGGAGGCATTGAAGTTGCTCCTGACACGCCAGACGAGCTGTAATTCGATCGATTTCAGTGGGGATTAGAGTCTGATTAGCGTCTATTCAGGCGAGGGCAGAACGAATCAAGACGAGTCAAGACGAGCCAAGAAGCGGTTAGCAGCTAACCACAGCGATCGAAAGTCTTGTCGCAATTGAGATCGAAGCAGAAATTGCAGCGAGATAAGGGACAATACGGAATACTGCGGTTGCTTCGCAGTTCCCCCAAGGGGTAATCTTCCTGCTCTCTATCCTGATTGGATCGCGCCAAGTGTCATGACTCTAACCAAATCCCGCCGCTTTGGCCTGCGGTTATCCCAGTATCCGCGCCTGTCGATTCAGCTTATGGCGATCGGGCTGGTGATTACGCTGGCGTTTATTTTGGCAGCTTTGTTCGCGCCGCTTTTGCAATCCTGGGGCTGGCTGCAAAACCCACTAGAAGGGCTGACAAATCCGACTCATCAGGCTCCTTCGGCAGCACACTGGTTTGGCACATCGCGGCAGGGCTATGATGTGTTTTCGCGAACGCTGTTTGGCACTCAGGCGGCGTTGCAGGTGGTGGTGCTGGCAACCTTGCTGAGTCTGCTCATTGGTGTGCCATTGGGTATGGTGAGCGGCTATCTGGGCGGCAGGCTCGATCGCACACTGCTATTTTTAATGGATACAATCTACACCCTGCCTGGATTATTGCTCTCGGTGACGCTGGCGTTTGTGGTTGGGCGGGGCGTATGGAATGCGGCGATCGCCCTCAGCATTGCCTATGTGCCGCAATATTACCGAGTGGTGCGAAATCATACGGTTAGCGTCAAAACAGAACTGTTTATTGAAGCAGCCCGATCGATGGGGGCTTCGACCTGGCGGGTGCTGACGCGCTATTTGTTTCTCAACGTGATTCAAAGTGTTCCGGTGCTGTTTACGCTCAATGCGGCAGATGCAGTACTGGTGCTGGGCGGCTTAGGCTTCCTGGGCTTGGGCTTGCCCGAAGATATACCCGAATGGGGGCGTGATTTGCAGCAGGCGTTAGATGCCCTGCCCACCGGAATTTGGTGGACGGCTCTGTTTCCGGGACTGGCGTTGACGCTGCTGGTGGTTGGCTTGTCGCTGCTGGGGGAAGGATTAAACGAACTGATTGACCCACGATCGCGTCAGGAATAGTACTCTTCTATGAACGTATCCACAGACATTTCCACAGCAGATCAGGTGATCGGTATTGACCTGGGCGGCACGGCAATTAAACTCGGTAGATTTGACTGGAAAGGAACTTGTCTTCAGTCGCTTACCGTACCCACTCCTCAGCCTGCCACGCCTGAAGCGGTTTTGCTGGCACTAGTGGAGGCGATCGAGTCTGTCGATCCCAGTCGTGAGGCGATAGCGATCGGCTTGGGCACACCCGGACCCGCAGACGCAGCCGGACGCATTGCACGAGTGGCAATTAATCTAGACGGGTGGCGCGATATTCCTTTAGCCGACTGGCTGGAAGCCAAAACCGATCGTCCCACAATTCTGGCAAACGATGCCAACTGCGCCGGACTGGGAGAATTCTGGCTGGGAGCAGGCAAATTATTTCACAACGTCATCATCCTAACGCTGGGAACGGGCGTGGGTGGCGCAATCATTCTGGACGGTAAGCTGTTTGTGGGTCACGACGGCGCAGCAGGTGAACTGGGGCTAATTACGCTAAACCCCGATGGACCTGAATGCAATAGCGGCAATCGCGGTTCGCTAGAGCAATATACTTCGGTGCGGGCAATTCGTCGCCGAACCGGACTAGAACCAGATGAGCTGGGCGCAAGGGCAGCGGCAGGCGATCGATCGGCGATTCAGTTCTGGCAGGAATACGGGCGCGATTTGGGTGCGGGAATTGCCAGCCTGGTTTATGTTCTCACGCCTCAAGCGGTGATTATTGGGGGTGGGGTGAGTGCCAGCGCAGCATTCTTCTTTCCGACGATCGAGGCAGAGCTGGAACGGCGGGTTTTGCCTTCGTCACGGGCAGGGCTTCGGCTCCTTCCGGCAGAATTGGGCAATCAGGCAGGGATAGTGGGAGCCGCAAAGCTTGCCTGGCAAAAGTACACGGCTAACGCCTGATCAGGGGCGATCGAGTAGGATGACAGTGACGCAGAGGACAGTCATGCAACTGCAACCTTTCACCGCTCACCCTGCACCGGGAACTGCAACCCCTCGCCCATGAATCGATCGCTCACGAACTATCAAATCAAGCTGCTAGCAGCCCTGCTCATGGTGATCGATCACGTCGGCGTGGTCTTTTTCCCGGGCGTGGATATCCTCAGGTTTATCGGTCGATATAGCTTTCCATTATTTTGCTGGCTGCTGGTGCAGGGCGAGGCACACACGCGCAACTTTTGGAAATACTTGCTGCGGCTCCTGGTAATGGCAGTACTGACTCAGCCTTTATACAATCTGGTGCTGCTGAACGGCGCAAACGACCAGTGGAATATTTTGTTTACCCTGGCGATTGGCTTAGTTTGCCTGCGAGTCGCTAGATTAAACCCGTATCTCCAGATTCCCTGCTGGATTGGGGGAGCCGCTCTAGCACACGCAATTCCGGTAGACTACAGCTTTTATGGCATTGGGCTAATCGCCCTGATTCGATACTTTGAGCCAACCGCTCGCTGGTGGACAGCCTGGCTGCTGCTTCATTTTGGGCTGGTGCTGGTTGAGCCAAGTTGGGGAATTGCTCAGGTTCCGGCGATCGCAGCCCCCGTCTTCTTCGTAATGGCAAGCAGTCAGCAGGGTAAACGCGCCCGCTGGTTTTACTGGTTTTATCCGGGGCACATGGTTGCTCTGTATGCCATACAGCAAACGCTGAGCCGCTATTAATCGATCGTGTTCAGGTTGCGGTGCTGGTCGAATTTCCATTGACTAACACTTCCCCACGCAGCATTCGCTGAGCCGCATCGAGCAGAACTTCTTCGAGATAGGGCTTGGTAAAGTAGCCTTTTGCACCAAGCTGAATTGCCATTTGCTTATGGCGATCGGCTCCTCTAGAAGTCAGCATTGCGATCGGCAGTTCGCACAAATGAGGGTCTTTCTGAAGCCGCGAGAGCAGTTCTAGTCCGTCCATGCGGGGCATTTCGATGTCGCAGAACACTAAACTACAGGGCAACCCAGCTCGCAGTTTTTCCCAGGCTTCCTGACCGTCACGGGCTTGCTCAACGCGATAGCCTACTTTGTTAAAGGTCATCGACAGCAGTTCGCGGACAGTAATCGAGTCATCCACAATCAAAACGGTTGGCTCAGCCTTAGTGCTTTCCTCGACGATCGGCCCTCGCTCTCGCTCCCAGAGGGTCGTGCCTGCTTCACGGCGGATACGTCCCTGCCAGAGGTCGATTAACTCCAGAACATCGGCGATCGGCATAATCCGTCCATCTCCCAGCACTGTCGCTCCGGCAACCCCGATCGGTTTGGGCACTGGACCTTCGAGCTGCTTGATTACAATTTCCTGTTCGCCCAGCACTTGATCCACCTGGAGCGCGAGCAATGTTCCGGCACTACGCAGCACAACGATCGAAACCATATCGTCTTCCTGATTTCCACCGTAAACGCTGCCTCGTCCTAGAATGCGGTTATAGCGCAGCAAATCTGAAAGCGGCTGTAACGGCAGCACCATATCGCGCCAGGGGACGTAGGAAGCTCCCTGATCGTCGGTCTGAAGACGATCTTTAGGAACGTCAAACATATCTTCAATGCCATCCATCGGGAAGGCGATCCGGGCACGATTGCTAATGCAGCACAAAGCTTTTGAGATGCTGAGCGTCAGCGGCAGACGAATCGTAAACGTCGTGCCTTTGCCGATCGCCGAGTCGATCGTGATTGAACCGCGAATCTCACTCAGGTTGTTTCGCACCACATCCAACCCCACGCCTCGCCCACGCAGATCATCGGCTTGATCGACGGTACTAAAGCCATGCTGAAACAACAGGTCGTAGATTTCCAGGCGAGATAAGTCTCTCGCTTCTGCTGGCGTAATCAGTCCTCGTTCCAGAGCTTTTGCCTTCACCCCTTCAGGATTGATGCCCGCTCCGTCATCGCTGACTGAAATAATCGTCTGGTTTCCCTGGTGGAATGCCCGAACCATAATACGCCCAGTGGGTGATTTTCCGGCAGCGATTCGTTCTTCCGGGGTTTCGATGCCATGGGCGATCGCATTATTAACCAGATGCGTCATCGGATCGCTGAGCTGTTCAACGATCATTTTATCAATCAGCGTTTCGCGCCCTTCGATCACTAGCTCTGCCTGCTTGCCATATTTCAACGAATTATCCCGCACTCCCCGCGGCAGCCGATCAACAGTCTGAGCAAAGGGAACCATTCGCGATCGCGTCAGCCCTTCCTGAAGTTGAGTGGTAATCTGGCGGAAATTGCGCGTCACCTGGTCGCTTTCCTCAACCACAAAGTCAATATCCGAAGAAGCTTCCCGCACCCGGACAATGAGTTCAATCATTTCCTGCGACAGCGTATGGAAAGGCGAAAACTGGTCGATCTCCAGCGCATCAAAATTAACCCCGATCGCATGACTAGTTTGCGAAGGAGCCGACCCTGTTCCAGTTGCAGAATAGCCGCGACGACTGCTGAGCAATGACCGTTCTAGCAGCGATCGTTCATACAAATCGCGCATCCGCTGTCCGACATCGCTGAGCTGCTGTACCTGATACAGCAAATTGTCGAGAAACTGCCGCAATCGCTCCTGTGCCTGCTCCAGTCCATTGCGGTTGACCACCATTTCCCCAACGAGGTTATTAAGGTTGTCGAGGTGCTTTACCGAAACACGCATCGTTTGCTCTTTCAGCACATTGCGGCGGTTCGGTCGGCGGTTCGCAGTGCTGGCTGTCTTTCGCACCAGAGAAGACCCGACCCCCAACACCTGATCCACGTTCTCAATTAACGCTTCGAGATCGCCAAACTCATCTTCAGCAGGCAATCGAGCGATCGGCAGGTTGGAAATGGGCACATCCACTTCAGGCGGAGCAGTGAACGACTTATCCTCAAGCAAAGCCTCCAGATCGGCAAATTCGTCTGCGTTTTGTGCACCGGAATCCTCTAAGCGAGAAATCGGGGCAGTCATCGGAGCAGCCATCGGACTATCGTCAAGGTCTTGATCGAGCAGGGCTTCTAAATCAGCAAACTCATCCTCAACGAGGCGATCTGAAACTGAAAGGTCTGAAATATCACTGAGAACGTCGCCAGGATTGCTTTCATTGCCGTCAACCGCTAAGGGTTCGACTTCGATCGCGGCTTCTGCCCAAGCCCAGTCGGAGGGCGGCATTTCCTCTGCTGCCAGCAGTGCTTCTAGATCATCAAAATTTTCTTCGATATTTTCTTCGATCGCATTCCCATCAGCTTCTACCAGGGTGCTGTCGAAGAGGTTAGGCAAAGAAGCCGAATCAATCTCCTGGTGAAATTGCGGCTGCTCATCTGGCTGCTCGTCTAGCGTTTCAACCAATCGCTCTATTTCTGTCGGGCTAAGATCAAATTCTGAGTCTTCCTGCTCCAGGCTAAACATCTCAGGCAGCTCAGCAGATCCTTCAGAGAAGACTTCAGAAGAGGTCAAATCACCCGCTACGAGTGCCGCCAAATCTTCGCCTTCTAGCTCTTCGTTTTCTAGTTCTTCGCCTTCTAGCTCTTCGTTTTCTATCAGTTCAGCCAAATCTAGCCCAGCCAAATTCAGTTCCGCCAAGCCAGACGAATCGTCTGGATCCAACCAAAGATCGGTGGAGACTTCCGCATCAAAAGGTGGATCTTCAGACTGAAGCAGCTCCTCAGGCTGGATAGAAGGCGGCGTATTTTCCCAAAATAAATCTGCAAAGCCGTCGGGGGCTGCCCGATCTACTGCATTCGGCTCTGTACGATCGAAGGCAAAATTTTCAGCAAAGCTGGGTTCTGAATCGCCTTCATCAGGCACTTCTAGGAGTTCTTCCTGCCCAAACAGGTTGTCGAAATCTGCGGTCATTCGATCGCCGTCATTCTCTTCATCAGGGAGTTCTAGAGCAGGTTCGATCGAATCATCAGACGACTCGAGCCCAAACAATTCAAAAAATTCAGGTTCCGCTGCCTGGTTTTCTGCACCATCCGACAAGGGCGAAAAGGCATCGAGCGAGAAGGCATCTAACAGAGTGCCAGCAGATTCCCCAACGCGATCGAAGTCGCTAAAAACAGAGGTTAAAAATGCCTCTTCCGTATCGGTTTGCAATGGCGTTGGCTGCGCCTCAAAGCCGCGATCGAGGCTGTCTTCCGAAAGGGACTCTAGTTCGGCAAAACCAGAAATCACCGATCCAGTTTCCGTTTCCTGCTCTAAATTAGCAAACAGTTCGGTTTCCAAACTGGGTAAAGCTGTTTCAGTGAAATTTTCAGTTGAATTCGTCAAGTTGAATGGTTCTGCTGCTTCTAACAGGGCAGACAGGTCATCATCGCCCTCATCCAGGGTTAACGCCTCATTCTCTTCGGGTTCAAGCTCGTCCAGTTCAAGCTCGTCCGGTTCAAACTTGTTCTGTGCCCGCGATTGATACGAATCAGTGAGTCCGTTTGCCTCATCCCCCAGCTCAAGCACCGTATCCATTTCGCTCAGCGGCGAATCAAATGATTCATCAAAAGCGTCTGTCCAATCCACCTCATTGGGAAGCGGTGCGCTAAAATCTGCATCAAACAAATCTGCTAGTGAAGTTAGCTCAGCAGCTCCAACTTCTGGTCCCGATCGCCCCAACACCCCATCAGGCTGATCGACCTCAAACAAACTGAAGTCTGCTTGCTCCTGAGCCGAGTGAACAGCAGCGTCAGACACCGAATTGCTGGAGAACAGTTCATTCAGGAGGTCTTCACGGTTCGCCTGGAAGTCAGCGGCATCGTCTTGTCCTGCTACGCCTGCCCCTGCTAGGGAAACGGGCACTTCCACATCCAGCTCAGATAAAACAGTGTCAGTCAGGACGGCAACCTCCTCATCTGAGTCAAACCAGGCTGAGAAGTCTGCCTCCAGCTCTTCCTCGCTGTCCCACTTGGTTTCGGGCGGCAGCAGATCTAGTAAGTTCTGACTCGGCGAAATTTCGATCGATCGTCCTGCAAGAACGAGTTCCTGTGCCTGCTTGACTTCTTTAATCACAACCGGAGCAAGGACACGGTAGGTATTTTCAAGACAGGCGATCGATCGTTTGACTTCTTGGAGCAGGTCACACCAGTCGGGCAGATCAAGCTGCTCTCCAGGTTGACCCAGAGCCTCACAAATGCCCTGAAGCTGCTCTCGCGTTTGGGGACTATCGGGCTGCTTGAAGAGTTGCAGCATTTGACGCAGCAGAGCCGGAACATCACTCTGGAAAATGAGCTGAATTGCGCTTTCTTCCTGGGCGGCTAGGGCAGAGCGCAACTCTGAATGAACCGCAGGCTGAGGAATGGGTAATGGCTCTGGTGCAGCTAGTGACACAGGTGCATCCAGCTCCACGTCTTCTGGCAGCGTTGCCCCTGTCTGGCTCACAATCAGGCTGAGGCTCTGGCTCAGTTCGGCAAACACTGGCTCAACTGCCGCCATTAACTCAGCCGATTTGTCCTCGGTTAAACCAAATGGACCCTGAAGCTGTTCGATCAGTGCAGCCAGGGTATCAAACACTCGCAGAAAAAGCGTTTCGAGCTTCTGAGTCGTTTTAACACCGGGACATTCTTTCAAAACTTTGAAATAGTCCTCTAGGCGATGCGCCGCATGCTGAATGCCTGCCAGGCCGAGCATTGCTGCTCCCCCTTTCACCGAGTGAGCCGCCCGAAAGACTTCATGCACCATTTCCGAGTCTTCGATCGTCGCTTGCAGGTTAATCAAGCCCTGCTCGATCGTATTGAGGTGGTCTTTTGCCTCCTCAATGAAATAACCCATGATGCGCTGTTGTTGTTCCGGCAGCATAGCCTTTTCCTAGTAAGGGGAAAACGATGAACGGTAAGTAAGGGGGTTTAGGCGTTGGGCTGGCGCAGTTAGACCTTTTCTACGCGGAATCGTTCCACCGAAGCTAATAGGTCGCGGGCAACACCCACCAGATTTTGCAGTGATCCAGAGACGCGCTGTGCTTCCTGAGAAGTTTCCTGAGCCGTCAGTTCTACTGATTGCATGACCTGAGCAACGGCACGAGAAGTCTCGGTTTGCTCTACCGTATCTGCTGTAATCGATCGCACTAGCACATCGATCCGGTTTGACACTTGAATAATGTCTTCCAGCGATCGTTTTGCTTGCTCTGCCAGTCGTGTGCCTTCGATAACCTGCTGCGTACCTTCTTCCATAGCAGTCATCACCGAGCTGGTTTCGCTTTGAATTTGCAGCACGATTTGCTCGATTTCCTTTGAGGCTTTTGCGGCTCGATCAGCAAGCTGACGCACTTCATCAGCGACGATCGCAAATCCCCGTCCTGCTTCTCCGGCTCTCGCGGCTTCGATACTGGCGTTGAGAGCTAGCAAGTTTGTCCGAGAGGCAATTTGAGAGATCAAAGCGACGATTTTGGAGATTTCCTGCGAAGATTCTGCTAGTCGCTTCACTTTGCGGGTAGTCTCTGCCACTGTTTCGCGAATTTCCAGAATGCCGGATACGGTACGCTCCACTGCTTCGCCACCTTTCAAGGCAGTAGAAGATGCCGATCGCGCCACTTCCTCGGCTTCACGGGCACTTTCTGCCACCCGCTGAATCGAGTCGGTCATCACCTGCACCGAATTGAGCGTCACTGCCAGTTCTTCTGCCTGTCTCAATGCATCGGAAGAAAGCGATCGGGCAAAGATTTCATTCTCAGTCGAACTCTTCGTCACTTGACGAGCGGCAGTTTTCACCTGCTGCACAATTTCGCGCAGGTTTTGAATGGTCAGGTTAAAGGAATCTGCCACGGCTCCCAGCACATCTGCCGTGACCTCAGCCTGCACCGTCAAGTCTCCTCTGGCAGCTCCTTCCACATCGTCCAGCAGGCGAATCACCTGACGCTGCAAGTCTTCCTTTGCCTGCTCTTGCTCTTCTGCTTTACGCTGTGCCTCGCTGGTCGTGGTTAGAATAACCCGCGCCATCTGGTTAAAGCTAGTGGCAAGCTGACCAAATTCGTCCTCCGAGTAAACCGTTGCTTTTGCGCTCAGGTTGCCATCCGTGACCGCATCAAATTGCGCTTGCAAATCGGAAACGCTGCGCTTCATCTGACGAGTTAAAACCCCGCTTAACGCTGACGCAACCCCAAACCCAGCAATTCCTGCAGTCGCGCTCATTGCCAAGCCTGCTGTCGCCAGGTAGGGTACCACCGCAGGGCGATTCGATTGGGGAATGGTCGAGGCGGTGATAAAATTCACGGCAGCCACCGCTAGCATCGAGACAACTCCCGTGGTGCCTGCCACGATCCACTTTTTCTTATCTAGTGCGGCATTTTCGAGCGGAGCGGTGATGCCTTGCTCGACGGTGACATCGGCTTCTAGCGACCGATTGTCTGCCGGAGTGAACGCAGGCATGGCTTCTGCAGTTCCCGACAGGGGAAACATATCGTCATCCCGGAGCACAGATTGATCACCGCTATCGGCAAAATCGAAACCAACGCTGCTGGTGGTTGGAGTCGCAGCAGTGCCAGAAGTCATGCTGATCGAGGGACTCGTGAAGTCAACCGAGTTATCAGACAAATCAAAATCCGGCAGACTACCCAGGTCATCAAATTCGTCAAATTCATCAAGGAAATCAATGCTGCTGCGTCCGTTGACCGAAGCCGAGTAAGAGGACGAACTGCTTGCCGCAAAATCCGGGTCGTTGAATTCGTCATCCAGGGCAAAGTCTGCTCCGGGCGAATGAGTGTCCGAAAACGCTGCACCAGACACAAACGTTTGTTCTTCTAAATTGTCTTCAGCTAATGCAAATTCAGGAACTCCATAGGTTGCATCAATGTCTGCCGAACCTTGCTGAGGGGAAGGAAAGACGCTGCTGTCGCCCATAAACAGCGTTTCATCTTCAAAGGGTCGCTGAGGGTAGCCAGGCGTATTAGAATCAGCCGCCGGAAGGGGATCGATCGGGGAATTGCTGTCTTCAAAATCACTCAGGTCAAATGCCGCTTCATCGAACTCGTGGAGCGAAGCAGCCGACGCAGGCGGAGCAAAGGGATTCGCGGCAGAATTACTCTCGAACGGGTTATCAGAGTCTGCGAAAAAATCGTCTTCGCTCTCAGAGGCAGCCAGAAAAGGATTGGGGTCGGCAGCAAATGCATTATCAAACGAGGAATCCAATGACGGATCCGTCACGAAGTCCTGATGGAAAGTCTGGGCGGCCTGATTTGCGCCTTCCACGCCTTCGGTGCTATCGAGGTTTAGATCGGCAAAGTCAAAATCATCAAAGCTATTTGCTTCAGGGGTTGATTGCCAGGTGTGAGGGGCAGTCTCTTCTAAGACATAATCGCCCACTTCCTCACTCTGGAAAGGTGAGGCAGCCATATCAATCGTGCTGACAAACTCGTGATCGATATCGGTAAAGGCAGGATCATCAAAGGCAGGATCATCTGTAAAACTACGATCCGAAAACTCTAGCGGGTCTGGAGAGCCAGCCACTCCTGCCCCCTTGCCAGAAGACGGCTCCGGCGGTCCGGCAAACTGCTCGGCATAGGCTAAGCCGTTGTGCGCGTAGTTGACATACTCCTCATCGCTGGTGAGTTGGAGGACGGATTCATACTGCTCTCTTGCAACTTCGTATTGCTGTAAGCCGTAACAGTAGATGTGCCCTCGCAGCAAGCGGACGTTTGGATCGCCAGGATAATCTGCCACGAGCCGATCGATAATCGATGCAGCTTCCTCATAGCTGCCCAGCATATAGGCGCGTTCAGCTTGTTTATATTTCTCTGAGTGCGTGCTTGCTGCCATGTGCCTTTTCTCCTACCCGTTCAAAACCGATTTGTCGCCGATTATGCCGCTCATTATGCTGCCCATCGTGCCGATCGTAAAATTGCAACTTGATCGAGCAATCTCAAGTTGTGCTGCGAAGCGGTTCTCCCTGGTGGGGAATCGGCTTCTCCTGCCATCGCCCACTCTCCCCGCAAAAAAGGAGCCATGCTGTCAGGCAGATTGCTAGGCATTTGAATCTCGTCGATGTCGAGCCAGTCCATTCCAATAATGCGATCGACTGCCAGTCCCAACATGGCGTCTTGATCTTCAATGGCAATGACCGAGATCTCGGTTCGATCGGTGCTGAGCGAAGTCGAATCGCCCAAAAATTGCCCCAGGTCTGCAACCCAGATAACGCGACCCCGGACATTTAGTGTTCCTAATAGTAAAGGAGAAACGTTAGGGATGGGCGTAATTCGATCGGGCGCCGCAGCAATGACTTCCCGGATTCCCGTTGCGGGTAAAGCAAATTCTGCGCCAGAGGCAACAAAAAACCGCAAATGCAGCTCACCCTCAGGACTATCTAGCTCCTGGAGCTCGGGAGCCTGATCCTGCCCTCTGCCTGTCAAGAAATCCGGATTTCCGATCATGCACTTGACCTATTACCCTGTGGAAATTGCTGAATGACCTTCATTCTTAACCTACCCCGCTCTCAGATTTCTATATCATGCTGTTCAAGATTTCCTGGCTTTTGCAGCACATCTAACAAGCCCGCGATCGCGCAATTTACTCTGTATTCTTCTGTTAAAGCAGTTTCCCGCAAGAGAGAATTTTCTGAGATTTCAACCATCGGGGTTGCCCGTTGCCGCATTGGGAAAAGTGCTTTGTATCGCGTCTTTTACTACGTTTAGGGTTGTGGCTTACTCATCCACTCACTCATCTGCTTACTGGATTACTCGACCCATTCGCTCACTAAAGTTTTCATCGATCGATCACTGATTCCGGATCAGTCTTAGTTCCAGCAAGCTAGCCCCGCAAAAGCTGCCTTACCGTACCCACTAGCTCGGTCGGCTGAAATGGCTTAGCAATATAGGCATCGGCTCCCTGCTTCATTCCCCAATAGCGGTCGAACTCTTCTCCTTTTGACGAACACATCACAACAGGTACATTCTGCGTCTTGGGATCTGCCTTTAAACGACGGCAGACTTCATAGCCGTTCATCTTGGGCATCACAATGTCTAAAACGATAAGGTCAGGGCAAAGTCCCTGAATCTTCTCAAGTGCCTCTAAACCGTCGCTGGCAACCGTAACATCCAGCCCGCTTTTCCGCAGCAGGTCGCTAATCATCTCCCGTTGGGATACGCTGTCTTCAACTACCAAAATTTTACTCATATTGCTTCTGACTGACCCTCAACGGTAATGGCAAAGACAAATATCTAAATGAAAAATATCTAAAAGTTTAAATCGCTAGACGCATGATTTCTCATCCTACTGATTTTTCAACCTTCCTCTATTCATTTCATTAAATCTAAAATCTAAAACCTACGCTTCTAACGCATTCATTACAATCATTTACTGCTGCATTGATTCACTGCTGCCCTGTTTGCCCCGTCTTCATCCGTCGGATTCAATGAGCTTTCATGTTCAACTGAACTTGAGGGATTTGACGTGATTTAGATGAGGCGATTGAGGTGAGACGAGCTACGAGGACGATCGGCTTCCAGAGCAGCTTGCAAATCTTGTGCTAGCAGCGTATCGGGCTTGAGACGATTCGGGTTACCCGCACCCGCATATTTTTCGACCAGCATCAGCAGTTCCCCTTCGCCAAAGGGCTTGGTCAGGTAATCTGTTGCACCCACGATTCTTGCCCGGACGCGATCGATAAATCCCTCTTTGCCAGTCAGCATGACGATCGGCGTTTCGCGAAAAGCAGACGCACTCCGCAGCATGGCACAAATTTCGTAGCCATCTAGCTCAGGCATGGCAATATCACACAGGATCAGGTCAGGCTTAAGGTAAAACAGCAGGCTCAGTGCCTTTAGCGGATTGCCGATCGAGCTGGCTTCATAACCGTAGCGATTGAGAATCTCCTCAACAGTTTTTCGGACGGTCACTCCGTCGTCGATGCAAACAATGCGGGGAACTTTGTCCAAGGACCCTTGAAGAAGGGAGGGGTTTTGAGGCAGCGTATTTGGGGTGCTCCTCCCTTTAAGGGACTGCGGAGCAAACGGGCTGGTCAGATGCACAAGCCCTTGCTGCACATAGGGATAGATTGCCCTTGCGACAGTCACAATATCTCGGCTCAGATAACGTGCCATTTGCCGCAGCGAGGTTTTGCCATCTACCCAGCGTTCTAACAAATCGAAAGAAGCCCCGGTTAGCATTTTTCGCAGTGCGACCGGGTCTACAATCACTGGATAGTAATCAGGAGACGAAAGATGCGGATAAAACTGTTTCCACTCCTGAACCTGCTTCATCATCTGAGCAATCAAGGGCGCGATTTCCAGAGCGGTGAGCTGTGGGGCAAGGGCAGGACTCATCTCAAACACAAAAGACCCCTGGTGCAGGCTGAGCAGATCAAACAGCGTTTCATGCACCATGCCCTGAATAATGCTGCGAGCTTGGGCTGGCGTGACGGCGTGATTTTCAAGCAGCATCCATAGGTAACCGTATTCGGGCGCGTTCAGGGTCGCGATCGTCGATTCGGGAAATAAATCCAGCGTGGGCTGCCGATATCGCCGTAGATAGTCGTGCAGCCGGGTGAGGTCACCGCCGCTGTCTCCGGCGTAAACAATCTTGCCGTTGACGAAGAAAACAAGCCAGGATAACGGCTGAGAGGTTTTTAGCCCTGGTGTCCCATAAGGTTCGACCAGCAGTTCACCCGTCCGTTGCCCCAGCTCCACAAGCTGAAGAATGCTCCGAATATCAATCTCGCTTAACTTTCCCTGCATTCAGCCTTGGCCGTCTCCTGTTCCATTTCTGGATCGACTTTTTGTATCGCTTTTGTATCGAGTTTTGACCGCCTGGAGGATGCGGTAAGGCTGTCTTGCGTATGCCTGCCCCTGACGCATCCTCGTTCATCTTCCTGCATCTGCTCTCCTGCGTCTACGATCGCTTGATTTCCCTTGATTGAGTCCGATCGCCCACAGCTATCATGGCTTCTTCTTGCAATAAAGCAGTTTCTCTTCAGCCGGGTCGGGCGGGGATAAGGAACTGCAGGTTGACTTCATCTCTATTGCCCCGCTGTTTTATTCGCAGTTCGCCTGATTGAAGATTTGCGGTTTAATTTTGCAAAATCAAATTTGCCTATCACTTCGCCGATACCTAAACATTAGGTTTCCCTCAGTTCCAGCCAAAACCATCAGCTTGCTGCTGCCAAGGGAAAAGAGAGGAATTTCTTTATATAACCGGGGTTATAAAAGGGCAGGGTAAATTTAGTTCAGTTTGTTGTAGTCCTAATGTTCCGGGGCATTCTAGATTTTATAGTTTAACCAGCAGAGTTTAACCAGCCGTAGATGAGCTTTTTGAACAGGTTAGGGATGCGACTGAGGAAAGCGATAATGCTACAGTAAACGGGAGATTTAGAATCCCTTTTCCTGTGTTTCCTCAAGATTGACTTATCCTTGACTGTTGGCAGGAGGATTCGTCCTTGATATGGCGCATTCTGGGATGTCATTCCGCATACTACGAATTGAGCCACCCTTAGAGATAGCTGCTGCATCTATCAGTGCTGTAGAAATCCTTTCCGGTTCCTAACTGGGGTGCAGGAGTTTTTCCCTGTCTCAGGGTTGACCTCATCGCCCCTAGTGCACAGACTAAGCTGTGAATGCTGTAGCTAATTTTGTACTAGAAATTATGAGGTGAAGCAGAAATTCTAAGTTCTGAGCAATCGAACGCATATAAGCAAACAGCTTTGAAATTGAGTCAAGTCTTAGGTTAAAGAGGGGATTGTTGGCGTGCTGTACTTAGCAGAAGTTGTTAGAAAAGCCAGGGTTATTGGTGCAGGAAAGGCAGAGTTCAAGCTATTAGCTGTTCAGAAGAGCGAACAGAGCTGGAGTCCGGTGCAGGGCGAAGAGATTATCTCTGCGACCGATGATGTTTCTTACAATGCTGGTGTGCTTGTGATGCTTGACCTGACCGCAAGCAAGCAAATTCAGCGTCATGTTGAAGCAGGTCGCCAACTCGTGAGCATCCTGCAAAACTTCTCTCGCTTGCAAGAAAAAGCAAA
>NZ_JACJOR010000171.1:0-7732 GCF_014695615.1 Leptolyngbya sp. FACHB-711 | reverse complement strand
CCGACCCCAGATGGATTTCTTCTGGGCATTATTCTAGTTCCAATTCACACCAAAAGCGTGCAAATTCCGGGGTGAAGCGGTCTCTATTAGAGGAATTTTTAGGATCAAAGCAACAGCGATAAAAAAGCTGTTATGCATGAATAGACTGCCTTTAAAAACCGATGAGGTCTGGCACATGAACCAGACCCCGAAAACCGAGTTGAGTTGTGAACGAAATGAACCTTGAATTAAGATGTTCCTTTACGAAGGGTTCGGACTTAATCAACCGCAACTTTCACTTACAAATCTCTCGCATACCTGTCTCTACTAGGAGACATAGAGCTATGTGGCGCATCTCTTTCTGCCTTCAAAACCAATGTGCATTAGAAATGCAATTTTTCCACGGACTGAAGGGCAATGCGGAGCGGTAAGAGAAACATTACGTCTGGACTATTAGCGGGTGGTACAGGCTACTAATCCATTAATTCAAATCAATCGGTCGGTTTGTTTGATTCAGTTAAGGTTTGCTGTTGCTTTTCTGTACCTGAATTCAAGATAGCATTGCCGATCGGGGAAGGGAACCTGCATTTACCAATGTTGGCGATCGTTAACTTAAGTTTATATAAGAGTAAAGAAGGCTTTATTTGTTGCAGCACTTGCTTACATTACCCGATCGCCTTCCAAACGACTACTTCTGCCAAATGCCTAGCGCAGCAAAGCTCCCCAGGTTGCCGGACCGACCACTCCGTCAGGCTCTAGCCCAAAATTACGCTGTGCGACTTCCACGGCTGCCTGAGTTTGTGCCCCAAAGATACCGTCCACCTCACCGTCATAAAATCCGAGGGCTTGTAGTCGCTCTTGCAAGCGTTCGATCGCACTGCCGCGCATTCCAGGCCGAAGGGTGGGCAAATCGATCGAGGTCGAATTGCTGTCTGTTTCAGAGCTTGCCCCAGTGTTGGTTCCAGAGTCTGCGGGAGGAGTCGCTGGCAAATTGGTAGGACGAGTCGGAGTCGGGGAAGGGATGGGCGCAGACGTTGGAGAAGGAGTCGGGAAAGGAGTGGGCGTTGGAGTTGGAGAAGGAGTCGGGGAAGGCGCGGGTGCAGGCGTTGGAGTTGGAGAAGGAGTCGGGAAAGGAGTGGGCGCAGGCGTTGGAGAAGGAGCCGGGGAAGGCGCGGGTGCGGGAGCCGGGGAGGTGCTGGCTGTAGTGCTGGCATTGGGCGAGGGAGGCAGCAGACGGTTCCAGGTTTCAGAACCAACCACCCCATCAGCGTCTAGCCCGATCGACTGCTGAAAGGCAGAAACGGCATCTGCGGTACTTTGCTGATAACTGCCGTTAACTACCTCTTTGTAATAGCCCAGCAGTTTGAGCATTGCCTGAAGCTCTGTTACTGATTCTCCCTGGCTGCCAATTCTGAGAACCGGACGATTCGCACTTGCAGCTTCGGTCGTAGCAGCAGGGGGCGTCTGGCTGAAAGCAGGCGAGTAAAGCAAGCCTAGCGTTAAAAGGCTGAGCAAAGTCACCGTACTGGCGCGCAGCACTCTATTGATAGAAGAAACTGCAATAGAAGGAACAGTGATAGGAGAAACTGAAACTGGAGTAGAACGCAGGCTAGATGGCATAAGCATGGATCAGCAGAGAGGTAAAAGGAATGAGATGCAGTCAGCTACAGAGGATTAGAAGCAGTCTGGCGGGTTGCAGTTCCCCCTACTCGAAATTGCCTCCGATCGATTGTAGGAGAGGAGAAGAGTCAGAGAGGGTTTAGCAGAAAACGGTGATCCAATTTAGACAGGAATCATTCTTATGCGATCGATCGTGTACAAAACGTTCACAATACGTTGAGCAGCAATTAGGATAGAGCGAGATTAAGAATTATACAGTTGCCATGCGGTTCTCGCTGAGAAGTCGGTTTCGCGGAGCGTTCTTAGGTGCAGCCCTGGGACAGGGGTTTGCTACGGTTGCTTCGCAGTTCTCCAAAGGGGGAATTGCCCCGGCTAATACCCATCCAGCCGATCGTGCCTCACATCAGGAACAAACCGCTCGCAATTTTCTTTCTTTCGCTCAGTTCTGCACCCCTCCTGGTGAGATCGACTCTGTCGCCGGAAATTGGGGCAGGCAGGCAGTCCAGCAAACGCGGGATATCATTAATCCGCAGCCAGTTTCTCAGCCTACTGATGATTTGTTTGATGACCCGTCGCAGCCTGCTTCAGCGATCGAGTTTTTGCCCCTGATCCTGCTTTGCCATGAGAGCCAAGAGCAGTTGCAGCATGCTCTGATGCCGCGAATCGCAAATTGTTCTCCCGCACAGCAAACCGAAGTTTGGGTGATTGCTGCAATCATGATGCTGATGCTGAAAGAAGAGTTTGTTCCCGATCAGATCATTCCCTTGTTGCTGGAAGGAAGACAGTTTCCATCGATCGAGCAAAGCCACGAACTGGTAGACCAGCTACAGCAGATTCAGTCCTGGCTCCTTGACCAGACCCCGATCGCCATGCTTCCGGCGGTTTCGCTCTCGCCCGGAGCGGCAGCCCTATACAGCGTTCTTAAAACGCCTGCCTCATTTCCGCTGGCTTTGCTGCACACACTGCGCCTCCAGCCTGATCCCGAAACAGCGGCACTGGTGGGACTGCTTGCCGGAACTCATCTCAGTGAAGCAGGTCTGCCAATCGGTTGGCGCAATGCATTCGATCGCTATCAATCCACGATGCTACAGGCTTCTTGGGACGTTTCATCGATCGCAGAGCTGTTAGAGCTGGCAGATCGACTGTGGGCAGTTTGGTCAGGAGCGTTTCAGCCGCAGCACTGGCAGTCCTTGCCCACTACAATTACGGCAGTGCCCCGGCTGGTTCGTCCTCGCTAGCCGAAACGAAGTCTTGAAACATTGCTGGAGCTAGGCGGAACAGAGCCTTCGATATACTATGAACAGTGGCTTAGGATTTACAGTCAGCTACAGTAGTTAATGCTTCGACAGGTTCTTTTGGAGAAGAAAAAGTTGTAATGCCCCGCCGGGCAAATCAACGGCGAATCAACAGGGTTATTCCATCGGGAGCAAGCAATGGCGAGCAGACCTTGAAAACGGCGCAAATTGAGCCTCTCTTTCCCATGAACTTACCCACACAGCCCCTGGGAGCAATTGATGAAACCCCTGCGATCGTTCGGTCAACAAGTGACACGATGGCGGCAAATCTTCCTCACTTTCGTCGATCGCTTCAGCGTTCGGCATCCCCATATTTACAGGCAGCTCCAGCCGATTCGAGGGCAATGGCGGCGGGTTTGGGTTTGGCTTGAGGAAACTTCCTGCTTTCGCACTCCCTTTAGCCCGCAGCAAATTCGCCGCAAGCTGCCTGCCCGAGTGAAATTTCGGCTGCCGCTCTTGCTGATTGTTGCGATCGTGCTGCTGACCAGTGCGATGGGCTACCGCTTCTATAACGAACCCGAACTTGCCGTTGGAACCGTTTCACCCCAGCTTTTGCGTGCCCCCGAGACCGTAACGGTTATAGATACTAAAACCACTGAAGCAAACCGGAAAGCGGCTCGGACGGCTGCCGTTCCTGCGCTCATGATTGATCCGTCAGTGAATCAGGAAATTTATCAGGCTTTGCAGCGGTTGATCGATCAGGGCAATGCAATTCGGCAGCAGGCAGGTGCGTTTCCCTATGTTGATCCGGGGTTTGTTTCAACGGCAACGCAGCAGTATTTGCGGCAGGGAACCGACTGGGACTGGCGATCGGCAATGGCAGCAGTAACCGGGCAAAGTGTTGCGATCGCCAGAACTGATTTGCAGCAGCCAGCTGCTCAAGAGCCACCCTCTAGCCCCAATCCCTCGCTTCAGCTTGCCATTTTGGAACTGCAAAACTACCGCCGAACCAATGGAACTGACGATTTTTCCGCGCTTCAGGAAGTGGTGACGCGGGCAAGGCAACGATATCAGGCGGCAAAAGTGTCTCTAACAGCGAACCCCGGAGATACGCCAAACGGAGTGTACGACGATCGCCTCTTGACCCTGACGGATGGAGAATGGGATGCGACGCGAAAGGCAATCCGGCTCAGCTTAGAGCGAATCTTAACCCAGGGCGTTGCGCCTGGTTTACCCGATACTCTGCTGAAAACTGCGGTTCAGCTTCAGCTTGATCCGGCACTCTCCTCCAGTTCGGCGGCACTGGCAACAAATGTGTTGGTGGCGGTAATCGAGCCGAACCTGATCCAAGACCCAGAGCAAACCAAAATCCGGGCAGAGCAGGCCGCCCGGGCAGTTCAGGATGTGGTGGTTGAAGTGCGGCAGGGAGAGGCGATCGTTGATGCGGGGGAAATGATTGCCCAAAGCGACTTTGTGCTGCTTGATCACTTTGGCATGAGCCGCAGACGCACGAACTGGGTAGGGCTTCTGGGCTTCGCCGCGCTGGTTGCCGGGGCGGTCGCTGTTTTTTTGCTGGTAGAGCATCGCTTTCACCCCGGTTTACGCCCTCCCGATGATGTGCTGATTCTGCTACTGACGCTGAGTGCGCCGATCCTGCTCGCGCTGAAGGTTCCCGGTACAAGCTTGCCTGCGATCGGCTTACTGGCGGGCAGTTTCTATGGCTCAGCGGTGGGCGCGACAATTGTGGGGCTGCTGAGTTTGCTGCTGCCGCTCGGCATGGAAATTCCCTGGACAAATCTGGTTGCTAGCGCGATCGGGGGACTGGTGGGTGCGATCGTGGCAGGGCGACTGCGAACCCGCGAAGAGTTTGCGCTCCTGGGAGGCGTGGTCGGCTTGGTGCAGGGTGGGGTGTACCTGCTGGGGAGCCTGATTTTGAGCGCGGCGGTAACTCCGGTGTGGTATGTGGTGCTGACCGGGGCAGCGATCCAAGCCCTGATGGGCGTCGCCTGGAGCGTGTTCGCGCTGGGAGTTAGCCCCTATCTGGAACATCTGTTTGATTTGATTACCCCGATCCGGCTGGCAGAGCTGGCAAACCCTAACTGCCCAATGCTGAAGCGACTTGCCTCCGATGCTCCTGGCACGTTTCAGCATACGCTGTTTGTGTCTACGCTGGCAGAAGCGGCGGCGCGTCAGTTGGGCTGCAATGTGGAGCTGGTACGGGCAGGAACGCTCTATCACGACATTGGCAAGATGCACGATCCGCTCGGCTTTATTGAAAACCAGATGGGTGGACCCAACAAGCACGACACGATCGATAACCCCTGGCTCAGCGCAGATTTGATCAAAAAGCACGTCAGCGAAGGGTTGGTCATGGCACGTAAATGCCGCTTGCCTACCGCAATTCAGGCATTTATCCCCGAACACCAGGGCACGATGGCGATCGCCTATTTCTATCACCAGGCGCAGGAACAGGCAAAGAACGACCCCACGATTACCGTGAAAGAATTGGACTTTCGCTACGATGGACCGATTCCCCAAACCCGCGAAACCGGGATCGTGATGCTGGCAGATTCCTGTGAAGCCGCGCTGCGATCGCTTAAAGATGCAAGCCCCACCGAAGCTCTCGCCATGATTAATCGAATTCTGCGATCGCGGTGGCAGGACAATCAGCTTGCCGAAAGCGGCTTAACCCGCGAGGAGCTGAGTCAGATTGCTGAAACCTTTGTGCGAGTATGGCAGCAGTTTAACCATCAGCGCATTGTGTATCCGAAAGCAGTGGTCAGTCCTCAGCCTTCGGTTGGGGCACGGGATTGAGTGTGGAAAAGCAGGAGCGCAAAAATCTCATGTTGTCTGCCCGTCAGCTTGCGTTTCTGGCACTGCGATCGGTTGAGCGGGGAGCGTTTGCCGATATTGCGCTCGATCGGGTGCTTCAGCAGGAGCTATCGTCAGTCGATCGGCGATTTGTGACCGAATTAGTGTACGGCACCGTGCGACGACAGCGAACCCTGGATGCCCTGATTGACAGTTTGGCAACTAAGAAGGCAGCGCAACAGCCTGCGGATTTGCGGCTGATCTTGCATCTAGGGCTATATCAGCTCCGCTATCTGGATCAGATTCCTGCTTCAGCCGCCGTGAATACTACCGTGGATCTGGCAAAGCAAAACGGATTTGCAGGTTTGTCTGGCTTTGTGAATGGCTTGCTGCGGCAATATCTTCGTGCCAGTCAATCTGATCCAGCAAAGCTTCCCGTGCTGCCCGACGACCCGATCGCCCATTTAGGCATTCAACATAGTTATCCCAACTGGATCGTGCAGACGTGGGCAGAGGAATTTGGCTTGGCGGAGGCGGAAAAACTCTGCGACTGGTTTAATCGATCGCCCCAAATCGACCTGCGGGTGAATCGCCTGCGATCCTCGGTGGCAGAGGTGCGAGCGGCAATGGAGGCAGCCGGAATATCAGTCGCTCCCGTTTCCCTACTTCCTGCTGCCCTTCGTCTCCCTCAAGGAGTCGGCGCAATCAGCCAGCTTCCCGGCTATACCGAAGGCTGGTGGACAGTACAAGACAGCAGTGCCCAGCTTGTGAGCGAATTGCTCGACCCGCAGCCTGGTGAAACAGTGATCGATGCTTGTGCAGCCCCCGGTGGCAAAACGACCCATCTCGCAGAACTGATGCACGATCGCGGCACTATCTGGGCGATCGATCGTTATGCCTCCCGCTTGAAAAAACTCCAGCAAAACGCTGCCCGCCTTCAGCTTCAGTCAATCCAGATCTGCACGGGAGACAGCCGGGATCAGCCTCAGTTCGGGAATCAAGCCGATCGCGTGCTGCTAGATGCTCCCTGTTCTGGATTGGGAACGCTCCACCGTCACGCCGACGCTCGCTGGCGACAAACGCCCGACACCGTCAAGGAACTCAGCCAGCTTCAAGCCGAACTGCTCCAAGCAGCCGCGAGCTGGACAAAACCGGGCGGGATGTTGGTTTACGCCACCTGTACGCTTCACCCAACCGAAAACGAGGCGATCGTAACAGCCTTTTTGCAGGAGAATTTGCACTGGGCGATCGAGCCACCCGATGCGAATTCTGCGGCAGCGGCGTTTGTGTTACCTCAGGGCTGGCTAAAAGTGCTGCCCCACCATCACAATATGGATGGTTTCTTTATGGTGCGGCTGCGGCGGCAAACCTAATAAACCCTTGCAGATTCGAGTTTTTGCTTTGCTTAAAAACGACCTATGCCCGATCGATCGCCCTCTGAAATGCCACAGCCAGATTTCGCCCTGTATGCAAACCGTCTCCGTAACCGAATGCAGCAGGTCAACCTATCCAGCTACCAGGCAGTGAGCAAAGCGGCGGGCGTATCCAAGTGGCAAATCGAACAGCTCCGGCAGGGCAAAGCGGCTGAGATGCGGCTAAACGTGCTTTGTCAAATTGCAGCTGCTCTGCAAGTTTCGCTCGATACTTTAATCCGCGAGTTTTCCGAGCTTGAGAATCTGCCGCAATCGGCTTCAGACAATCCAAATTCGGCAAATCCTGATTCAGTTCAGGCATCTAATTCGTTGCAAGCTCAGCAGCACGAACAGCTTCAGCAGGAATTTCAGCAAGCCGCCCTGCAAGCGATCGAGTCCTGGCTGATCCAGTTTCCGACGGCTGCCTATGCTGCCCAGCAAAACCCCCAGCTTTCCGCCGTCAAACTGCTGCCCTTAATGCGCCCGATCGAGCAGCTATTGCAGAACTGGGGGATTGAGTCGATCGCTCCCGTGGGAACCGAGCTCCCTTACGACCCACAGCGGCATCAGCTCATGGAAGGAACCGCTCAGCCCGGCGATCGGGTGCGCGTTCGCTATACGGGATATTGTCAGGGAGATCGGCTACTTCACCGGGCAAAAGTCAGTCCTTGCTAA
>NZ_JACJOR010000170.1:0-8221 GCF_014695615.1 Leptolyngbya sp. FACHB-711 | reverse complement strand
GTGGAACTGGCGAAGCCCAATCGTCCCTCGCGAATGACCCGCAGCGCAACGCCCTGAACGGCTTTCGTTTGCAGCGACTTTAGCCGATTGTTTTCAAACTCGATCGGCGTATCCTGACTGGAGACAAAATAGACTTCGGCAGCATCAGTTCGCTGGGCGGCAAGGTCGAGAATTTGTTGAAGAATCGAATCGTTCACGGTAAGCGCAATCTGAGGACTATCCCAATTCTAATGCTGGCTCAGCCAGACGAGTCCCCCCAGAATTAGCCCGATCACCCCCAGTGCCACCCAGATAAAGCCGTTGTCCTTTGTGTCCACCTGGCTCAGATCGATCGGCTCCAGCTCTGCCTGCGGTTGGGGACGGGCAGGACGCGCAGTAGGAGCCGGATAGGCAGACATCGCCTTGTTGCGCTCCTCGGCATCAGCAACGCCAGATAAATCGGGAATCTTCGTCATCCATTCTTCGCGGCGCTTTAGTTCGGGAGCCTTGAGAATGTAGAGCAATCGGCTACCTTCTTTGCGCGTTTTTAAGTTGGGATGGTTTTGGAGCTGCTCACACAGGGCGATCGCTTCGGTTTGCTGTCCGTTTGCCTGATATGCCGTCACCAGCCAGATCTGGGACTCGCCGCCCAACGTGGAATTTCGTCCCGCCAGATTCACCGCCTTTTCCAGAAACTCGACCGATCGGCGATATTCCCCTCGCTCAAAGGCTGCCTGCCCTGCCTGATACTGTTCCCGCGCCAGTTCTGTATTGTCCTCTGCCACGATCGCCTCTTGTGATTGCTTTTCTTTTTAACCTAGCGCAAACCTCTTCATCAGAAGTAGAGACTCACGGAGGATAATAGGCGAATACCCCAGAGCGTGAGCGAGATGTTTGCCGATACCTTTTACCTGATTCGATCGCGCCAGGATGGACAGTACCTCGTTGCCCGCCCTCGCCGTGCCGATGCCGCTCGATCAGACGATTTGCCAGAACAGCCTTCTGCCGGATTTGTGCTGCTGTTTGGTGAACATGCCGATGCCCTCAGCTATCTCAACAGCCATGCCCGCGAACTCGCCGATCGCTTTGCTGTCGAATCAATCCCCAAAACCCAGCTTGGCAGTTTGCTGAAACGGTGGAGCTTTGAAGGCTGCGGCATTGTTACTGATCCGCTCCTACCCAAGGTTGAATTTCTGCTGCGAGAGCGACGCTTGCCCTAGCGTCTTCTGCCTGCCTGAATTCCTGTCCGAATTTCCTTCGATCGACAGACGAAAACACTCGATCGCGCTGTCTAGGGTACGCAACAGTAGCAACCGTAAGCGATCGAAGGAATACAGGCAATGACCAAACACCAAGAAAAACATCACGACGATTACGACGAAAAATACACCGACCCTGAACTGCGACGACGGCTCAAAGATGAAATCATGGCATTGGACAAGGGCGGCGAACCGGGGCAGTGGTCAGCCCGCAAAAGTCAGCTTTTAGTGCGGGAATACGAGCAGCACGGCGGCGGCTATAAGGGCGAAAAAGACGAAGCCGCTCGATCGCTTGAAGCATGGTCGGAGCAAGACTGGCAAACGGAAGAGGGTGACGATCGTGCCCGCGAAGGCAATGTTACGAAACGGTATCTGCCAAAGGAAGTCTGGGAAAAGTTGACCGACGAGGAAAAGGCGGAAGCAGAGCGTACCAAAGAGGAAGCTTCAAAGCACGGTGAACAGCACGTTGGCTATACGCCTGCAATCAAACGTGCCCTGCACGAAGTCGAAGCCGAGCATCACCCCGATTCAGGCGAGCAGCAGCCTGACAAGAAAGGCTCTGAGAAAGATCCTGAGAACAAGACTTCCGATAAAAAACAAGCCAGCAAAAAGCAGTCTGAGTCGAAGCAGTCTGAAACCAAGCAGTCTGACAAGACCGACAAAAAGCAGTCTCAGCAGAAAGACAAATCGAATGATTCAAATGATTCAGAAGATAGCCTGAGCCAGAAGGAACTGTACGAGCAGGCAAAAGAATTGCAAATTGCAGGACGCAGCAAAATGTCGCGCGAAGAGCTAAAAGCCGCAATTCATAAGGCAAAGCAGTAAACGCAGCTATCAACAGGGTGTCGCTTCTTCGGTACAATACGATCCGCGAGTTTTTAGCGTCGATCGCCTTCTACCTTAGTTCTCTAACACCCTTCTAACCACCATGACGAAGCAATACCGCATCACGCTGTTACCGGGCGATGGCATTGGTCCCGAAATTATGACTGTCGCTGTAGCAGTGCTGAAGCGGGTCGGCGAGCTTTCAGGGATTGGGTTTCAGTTCAAAGAGGCTCTGGTGGGCGGGGCAGCGATCGACGCAACCGGAAATCCTTTGCCCGAGGAAACCCTGGCAACCTGTAAAGATAGCGATGCAGTCCTACTGGCGGCGATCGGCGGCTATAAGTGGGATACGTTACCCAATGCTCAGCGACCGGAGAAGGGTTTGCTGAATTTGCGGGCGGGTATGGAGCTATTCGCAAATCTACGTCCGGCGACAATTTTGCCGCAGCTCATCGATGCCTCCAGTCTGAAGCGAGAAGTCGTGGAAGGGGTGGACATTATGGTGGTGCGCGAACTGACAGGCGGCATTTATTTTGGGCAACCGAGGGGCATTTTTGCGTCAGAAACCGGAGAGCGGCGCGGCGTGAATACGATGGTGTACTCGGAAGGGGAGATCGATCGCATCGGGCGAGTTGCCTTTGAAACGGCTCAAAAGCGCAAAGGACGGCTCTGCTCAGTGGATAAGTCGAACGTGCTGGAAGTCTCTCAGCTCTGGCGGGAACGAATGACCCAGCTTGCGAGCGAATACTCCAACGTGGAGCTGTCTCATCTGTATGTGGATAATGCGGCGATGCAGTTGGTTCGTAGCCCCAAGCAGTTTGACACGATCGTTACCGGAAATCTATTTGGCGATATTCTCTCTGACGCTGCCGCTATGCTGACGGGAAGTATTGGCATGCTGCCCTCTGCTAGCCTGGGGTCATCGGGTCCGGGCTTGTTTGAACCCGTTCACGGTTCCGCTCCTGACATTGCTGGACAGGACAAGGCAAACCCGATCGCCCAGGTGCTTAGTGGCGCAATGATGCTGCGCTATGGCTTGAATGAACCGGAAGCTGCCGATCGCATCGAGCAAGCAGTTCTCAAAGTGCTGGATATGGGCTACCGCACGGGCGATATTATGTCCGAAGGGATGAAGGCAGTCGGCTGTCAGGCGATGGGTGAGGCATTGCTATCGGCTCTGGGCTAGCCCCCTATTTTGCTAAAATGCCGAAAAAATTGTGGCTATCCCTTGCTGGAATTCCATAAATCGATTAGAGTCTAGGTCGAGTTACGCCAGAGGCAATTCTCATGGTCTATGCATCCCGGCCCGCAGTTCCCGCAGGCATCCCTGTTGAAGAAGGCAGTCTTTCTGCCCTGCTCGACCCCTCGCTGTTGCAGGCAGCCCGCAATATCTACCGCACCTATTACGAAGTGCATCCCGATGAAGTGCAGCGTCCGCTTGGCGTGGCGATCGATCGATTTAGCCTGCGTGGCAAGCTGATTTTCAACGGTAAGCCCGTCCTGCTGCCCAAGGAATGCTTTATTCCCATTAGCCAGATCGAGCCGGGATTGCGATAAGCCGTCGATGACGCTCTCAGCTTCCGAAACAGCGATTCCTGATTCAGAAATTTCCTATGCGGCGATCGAGCAAGCTGCCGCCCGACTTGTCGATCGCGCTCAGATTACGCCTGTTCTCGGATCCCGCACGGTAAACGATCGCACCGGGGCACAAGTCTTTTTTAAGTGCGAAAACTTTCAGCGCACCGGGTCTTTTAAGTTTCGCGGCGCATTTAACGCTTTATCCCAGCTCACGCCCGAACAGAAGCAGCGCGGCGTTCTTGCTTTCTCGTCGGGCAATCACGCTCAGGGAATGGCGTTAGCAGGACAAATTCTGAATATTCCCACCACGATCGTTATGCCTCAGGACGCTCCTACCGTGAAACAGGCGGCAACCCGCAGCTATGGTGCAGAAGTGATTTTGTACGATCGCGCTTCTGTAAAACGGGAAGAACTCTGTGAGCAAATCGCGATCGAACGAGGGGCAACCGTAATCCCACCTTATGATCATCCAGACATTATTGCCGGACAGGGCACGGCAGCCAAAGAGCTGATTGAACAGGTTGGATCGCTCGATCTGCTGCTGGTTTGCTGTGGCGGGGGTGGGTTGCTTTCTGGGTGTGCGATCGCCGCTCATGCGCTCTCGCCTCAGTGTCGCGTGATTGGTGTCGAACCGGCTGCGGCTGACGATGCTACCCGATCGTTTTATACCCGTACCCTGCAAACCGTTCAGAACCCCGACACGATCGCCGACGGAGCCAGAACACCTTTCCTGGGCAAACTCACCTTTCCGCTGGTGCTGCGCCATGTGCAGGACATGGTAACGGTGAGCGATGAAGCACTGCTGCGATCGATGGCATTTCTCTGGGAGCGGCTCAAAATTGTGGTCGAGCCAACAGGTGCACTGGCAGCCGCTGCTCTGCTAGAAGGTATAGTGAAGGCTCCCGGAAGCCGAGTAGGCGTAATGATTAGCGGCGGTAATGTAGATTTGACCAAGATCGCGAGTTTACTAATTCACTAAATTCGCCGGGACTTTCCCGTCCATCCACTCATTCATCCACGCACCCGCTCTTCTACTTGCCCACCATCGCCCCTTCCTCAAACAGCTCCTGCGCCCGATCGCGAATCGCACACAAATTCACCACAAACCCACGTTTCAGCCGTCGTTCGATCAGCCCGATCGGCATGGTGCGAGGCGGCAGCACCCGAATTGTGTAGCTTAGCTCGGTGAGGCGATCGTTTAAGCGCAGCAAATCCCAGCTTCCCGAAAATTCCTTGAAGTCTCCTTCCACCATCTGAAACGCGATCCGATTGGGGAAACTTTCCACCATATCCAGCACAACTCGCGCCCGGAACTTGAAATTGAGGAATTTTTCTGCGCCGATTTGCTCGATGCGAATGCGGTGCGGATGAGAAAGTCGCTGGCTCTTTGCCAGGTTGGGCACAAAGTCTGCCAGACGATCGTAGTCCGTCAAAATCTGCCAGAGCTGCTCTGGTGGGTAGGTCAGTCGAATCCGGGCGGAAAGCTGGCGATGCCGTCCCTCAGCGCGATCGGTCGAAACCTCTACGTCTGCTGAATCGATCGGTTCTGCAACCGTCTCCTCGTTTTCTACGGGGTCGAGGGTGATGAAATCAGCTTGCAGTTCAGACTTCGCTTCCATAGATTCGGTGAAATAAACTTCAGTGCTGGAGGGGCGTTGGATGACTTGCGCTAGGCAATCCCTTAACAAAACTGGGGAAATTAACGGCAGAGCAGCGATCGTGAGCGGATGCCTCAGGAATGATGCCCAACCTTTACCTTATGATCACCTACATTTTCCGTTAATGCTACCTGATTCGATTTGCAAAATGGGTTTCTCAGAACTCATCAAAATAACTAAATTGAGTAGATTTGAGATAGATCACCTGTTCTTTTCCTATGATGATGGGAAAGGAGTTCATTTGATCTGATCTTCGACCATAACCCCTGCGGGTCTAAACTAACCGCTCTGACCGCGAAACCAGATCCGTGAATTCCCGCTATGATTCAGTACGCTGATTTTTTGCAAACGCTCAGCAAACCGATAAGCAAGAACGATCGCATTCCCTATGGTTTCAGCCCCTACTCGTATCGCGATGGCTCCAGTAATTGGCACGGTCAAAGGACCGGGGGAGAACGGCAACCAGTACGTTTTCATTACTGCCGATAACCGTCAGGTCAAAATCGGTGAATTTGTTTATTACCAAGCCACCATGTCGGGAGAAAACGGCTCTGAACCGTTGGTACTGCAAATCCTGGGGAAAATTTCCGATCGCCGCCTGCTGGATCATTTGCCCGATCGCATTTTTGCCGATACGGAAATCAGCCCGGAAACGATCGCCGCGCTGGTGGGTTTTGTCCATCCCAACCCGGAGATCTACGAAGTGACGGTCGAGGTGATTGGTCATTTTCATCCGGCATTAGGGTTTATGAACCCCCGACTCACGCCCGATCCGGGGGCAAAGGTTTATTTGGCAACCAACGATCGCCTCAAAGAAGTTCTGAGCAAAAAGCAGCCCGGAGCCATCGGGTCTGCCCATATTGGTTCGCTGCTACTGCGTGATCCCCAGGCAGTGCCGATCGCCCTGGATGTCAAGGAACTCGTCAGCACCCACATGGCCATCCTGGCAGGTACAGGCTCCGGGAAATCCTACACCGCAGGCGTGCTGGTCGAAGAACTGTTGTCGCCCCACAACCGCGCTGCCGTCCTGATTTTTGACCCTCACGGTGAATACGGCACGCTGGCAGAACTGCGTGGACACCCTGCCTTCACTGCCCCCGACGGCTACGCGCCCCAGGTCAAAGTTCTGACGCCCGAAGATGTGAAAATCCGCATCTCGTCGCTGGACTACTACGATATTTTGACCTTGCTGCCGGAAATGAGCGATCGTCAGCAGTCGATTTTGAATAAGGCGTTTGTGATTGTCCGCAAGCACCGCTATGGAGATTACCGCTGGGGAGTGCAGGATCTGATTGCGGCTGTGTTTGAAGCCGATCGCACCCAGGACGACGAAGGCAACGAAAAAGTGGGAACCTCGGCTCCGGCGATCGAGTGGAAGCTGGAAAAACTGGCGCGATCGTCCTATTTCGACACCATGCAACACCTTTCGCCCAAGGATCTCTTTGCACCCGGACAAGTCACCGTTTTGCAAATGAACGAAATTAGCCAGGAGGAACAGCAGGTGATTTGCGCGGCAGTGCTGCGGCAGGCAAACCAGGCACGCATGAACACCCAAAAGGAGCTAATTACCCCAGACGACGAGAATTACTTGCCTTATCCGGTGTTTGTCTTGATCGAGGAAGCCCACCGATTTGCACCCGCCCACGAACCCTCGCGCTGCAAAATGATTCTGCGAACGATTCTTAGCGAAGGACGAAAGTTCGGCTTGGGCATGGGGCTGATTACCCAGCGTCCCGGCAAGCTCGATGCGGATGTGCTGTCGCAGTGTATGAGTCAGTTCATTATGCGAATCGTGAATCCGGTAGACCAGGACAGCCTCAAATACGGGGTAGAAGCCGCCGGACGCGATCTGCTCAAGGAACTTCCCTCCCTCACCAAAGGACAGGTCATCATCTCAGGAGCCTGCGTCAATACGCCTGTGCTGTGCCAAGTACGAAAACGCCTCACCAAACATGGCGGCGAGACCCTGGACGCTCCCCAGGAATGGCAAAAATTCTTCCAGTCTCATCAGGTGGAAGCCCGCAAAATTGAAGAAGCTCCAGTTGCAAGCCGATCGCGCCCCAAAACTTACAAAGGCTTGAGTATGGATTGAGCTTAATTCAGATTGGGTTGGCTCCTATTTATTACCAGCAGAACGTCATGCCGCAAAGTAAACAAACTTAACACAAACCTTAAATCATTCTAAAGCGCTTACCCAAATTAAATGGGGGGATCAATGGGTAAAATTCCCCTACTCAAGAAGGGTGCGCTAAGCAATCATAGATATATAGATAAAAGCTGCTGGCGCCCTGATATAGCCAGTTTTTCAAAAATCATCAACCCCACGATTAGGTTGATAGTTATAAACACCAGACTCCAGGCTCCGGCTTGGGGTCTAATTGTTTTTAAACCGCTTCTAAGATGAAAAAGCCTCTCCAGTTAGAAGAGGTTCATGGGTGAATCAAAAGCATTGTTGCGATTAACTCTGAATTTCTAACTCTGATTTTTCAAAGCCTGCACAATCTCCTGCGCGAGCTGTTTACTCCACACCTGCTCAAACGGGCAGGAAACTTTGCTGTCTTCTCGCTCAAACCAGGTGAGGGCTTCTTCAAGCTGGCTTACAGAATAGGTGTCATTAATCAGCATTTTGGTCAAAAGAGAGCGCACAATCATTGCCTGAGCATCATTCAACATCAGCATCAGCAGGGCTCCTGGCGATCGCGCTTGGACAAAATCACCATCGCTTTATCGATATCCCGCACTTTTATCGATCGCAGGGCAGCGAGAAGCGATCGAATCAATGCAACTTCGTCATCGGTGAGTGTGACCATAGGTTAACCTTACTAAGATTATTCTGATTTTATCCGCATAGCCGCATATCCGCAAGTTCAGATGAAACAATATCTGTTGTGCCGATGTACCTTGTGTATTCAGTGAGTGCTA
>NZ_JACJOR010000017.1:0-2598 GCF_014695615.1 Leptolyngbya sp. FACHB-711 | reverse complement strand
CTCATTTGCATAAACTCCAGAAGCTCCCACAGCGAGTCATGCGATATTTCAAGCATCGGTTTATTGCTTATGCTGCATAACTTCATGCCTCTTCTATGATTGCCGGGTTAATATGTTCCAGCAAGTTCAGCTTTGAGCGTAACCACAACACAATTGCTGTAGTCATGGATTTGGCGATCGCTAATTTCACTTCTTGTGAACCTGAAAACTCCAGAGCGATGCGCGTCCAGATCAAACTGCTTGTTGACGACCTGGCCTGTAGGCATCGTCCAAACCAAATCATCGGCAATAAGTTCAGCTAGCACAGCAACATCGCTGGTGAGCATCGCTTGCCGCAAATTGTCTTCTAAAGTCTCGATCGTTGTGTTCATTTTCTAGCCTCCATGATTTTTACCCTTAACCGTTCAAATTCAAGAACTCCCTGTTCTGATTAAGGGATCGCTCTGTAGATGAATTTAATCATCAAGGGGCGAATAGAGAACTGCAACCGTCAGGCGATCGAGATGGGAAACACCCAGTCCTGATATTCCGAAGCGCGATTTTCGGTAATCGCCGTCAGCTTTTCTCGCAGCTTTAGGGTGATGGGGCGATCGGCAGGCAGAACGTAGTTTTCGATGCGGGAGATAGGCGCGACTTTAGCCGCCGTGCCGCTGAGGAAAACTTCATCGGCGATGAACAGCTCGGTTTTATCAACGGGTCGTTCGACCACGGGAAAGCCCATGTCGCGGGCGATCGTCAACACGCTATCACGGGTGATGCCTTCTAGAATGTCTTGATCAAAGCCAGGAGAAATAATTGTGCCGTTTCGCACCAGAAAAATATTCATGCCAGACGCTTCGCTGACTTTACCCTGAGAGTTGAGCAAAATCGCTTCATCAAAGCCAGAATTAACAGCTTCGGTTTTTGCCAGCGACGAAGTGATATAGGCTCCGCTGGTTTTGCCACGCAAAGGCAGACTGCGATCTTCTTGACGATGCCAAGAGCTAATCCGACAGGACAGCCCTTCCGGCGAAAGATAATCACCCAGCTCTAAGCTCGACTTTATCCAATTTAGACAGCATAGCAGAGTAAACTGAACCAACAGTCCAGCAAAGGTTTTGGTATTTTTACCATGTCGGTTGTTGCTCCTGAGGATGGAAAAAGTCGAGTTTGCCAAAGTCGTTGTCGAACTAAAGCTAACGCATCTGTGAACGTTGGCAATGATTTTTTGTACCAGGTCAATTGAGGTAGGGTGAATCCCTGTTGAGACTGAAGTTGATGCGCTAATAGCACGACAATGGAGAACAGTGCGAACAAAACAGGAGTTGTCCGTCCAATTGCCTTATCCGACCACTGCCGTTGCGTTTCTACCCCCAGGTGGGCACGGGCTTCCTCAAAGGTCACCTCAACCTGCCAGCGTTGGCGGAACCACAGCAAGATTTGCTCCGGCTTGGCAGTTAAGTCTGTGCAGAGAAAAGCTTGGGGTTCCCGTTTGCCGGTCGGGTCTTTGACTAAAACCCAGCGAATTGGCACGGCAGGCAAGCCTGTGTGATACCAGAGAGCAGTTTGAGAAGCGACTTCTAGCTCCACAGAGCGTCCGCCATACCATCCTTCTAACTGCATCGACTGCCAATGGGTTTGAGCATCATCCAGAACGGTGCTGAGGGTCGCAAACCGCTTGCCGACTTTGCGGGGACGACCCATTTGCTTCAGCTGTCGAGGAGGGGCAGGCTCATACAGAGCAGCATCTAAGCGCAGCCGGGTTACAACAAACACAGGCTTGGGCAACTGCCCCAAGGCTTCTAGAAATTCCAGTGCCGCAAAGGAACTGTTAGCCACCAGCACCATCGCACGCTCAGGTAACCATCGCCTCACTTGCGTTAACATTTGCCGTGCCCAGTCAATCAGCTTCTTGTGGCGATGTCCCTGACGTTGGTTGTATTGCTTAGACGGCGCGAGAACGGTGAAAAAGGGCAGTGCCCAAACCCGATGCGACCACGGAATTTCAACCAGCAGCATCAGGCTTAGCCAGCGCAATCCACTGGTTTTAACAAAATGACTGTCACTCCAACGTACTGGGTCTCGATAAATTCCTCTTGCCCGAATCCGCTGACCCCAACATCGCTCAATGGTGTCATCAATGCCCATCACTAACACCCCCTTTGACGCAAATCCCTCGACTAACTGCTGCAACAGCAACTGGCTTCCTTGTCTTGCAGACCATACTGCACGATTGAGCACCCGATGATATTTTTGAAACTGAGCCACTTGCGCTAAACCCATCACCCGCAAAATTGCACTGACCGTTCGTTTGCCGGGAGCTAAAATTGCCCCAACTAGCAGCACCAAGGCAGAATCCCACACGGGCTGGGAAAACAATGAGGCAAACGTTACGATCAAAGGCATCAAGTCTTTCGGTAGCAGGCTCATCAGGATTATTCCAACAACGCTTTCCTGATTCTGCTACCTTTTCTCCTCTCCGAATTGGATAAAGTTGAGTTTAGAAGATGTTTAGAAATACGGAAGAGGTTGCAAAAGACTCAGGCTAGCTTGCGTAACATCAATCGAATCATCGCAAGGTAGATGAAGGTTTCTGAGGAGGCAGGTAAACGTTCGTAA
>NZ_JACJOR010000169.1:0-5800 GCF_014695615.1 Leptolyngbya sp. FACHB-711 | reverse complement strand
ATATCAGAATGCAGCCGATTGCTTCGCAGTTCCCCGAAGGGGTAATCGCACTTGATCCAACAATTCAGCTTCAGCTTGAGATTTTGGGAGGATTTATCGTCCTGCTCTGGGTACTGGAAACCGTGGATCAGCTTTTGCTGCGAAATCGGCTTAACGCGCTGGGCATTCGTCCGTGCACTCAGATTGGACTGCGGGGCATTCTCTTCGCGCCTTTGCTGCATGGCTCCTGGGCACATTTGGCGGCAAATACTGTTCCGTTTCTGGTGCTGGGCTGGCTGGTCTTGCTCAATGGGTTCAATCAGTTTGCGATCGTGACTGCTGTCGTCTGGATTGTGAGCGGCTTAGGAGTCTGGCTGTTCGCGTCCCGAAATTCGCTACATATTGGGGCAAGCGGCGTCGTTTTTGGCTATCTGGGCTTTTTGCTGGCGCGTGGCTATTTCAGGCAGGACTTTGGATCGATCGCGATCGCTGTCGTCGTCCTGGCACTCTATGGACCGCTGATCTGGGGAATATTACCCTTCCGGCGCGGCATCTCCTGGCAGGGGCATTTGTTTGGCATGGTGGGCGGGGTGCTGGCGGCTCGTTATATGCCTCAGCTACAGCAGGGGTTTGCGACAATCGAGCGGATGCTGCAACGGTAAAAGTATTTCGGCTTGTTTTAATTCCAACTCCAATTCAAGGGGAGTCGATCGCGCCTGGAATCTGGAGCCAGCGTGAAATTTCTGGTGCCGCTCGAAAGGCACGACCTCAGGGGCTTGACTTTATCTAGCCCTATCTAGCCCTAAATTGGGCATAACGGGCGAGCACCCTACTCTATCTATATAAACAAATCGGCAACTACCAGCTTGCTAAACGCTATATATGGAGTAACCTATGTAGAAAGCAACCCCTGGAGAGGTCTGAAAAGTGCTAGCCGTTGTCCGAACTGCCTCCTCAATCCTGAATCCTGCTCTCAATTCTGCCAGGAATCTAGCTCGCTCTCAGAGTTTTAAGTCCCCGGTTAGAGGGGATTTAGGGAGCAATGCGGCATCTTCGCCACTCCTCAGCCCACCTCCACAAACTTAATCTCTCTACTAAACAAAAGACGATCGAGTTTTAGTCCCGTTAAGCCACCTTAGCAGCAAGCAGGATTTCCCATGGTGTACATGAGTCAACCCAAGGATTTGTTTCGCCTCCCAGTTCAACCCGTGGGGGCTAAATCTCAAATGGCTTCTGACTCTGCTGCTGTTCGCTTGAAGCAGGCAACGCAAGCTCGGTCGCGTAGTGTTCCCGAAACGATGTTGCCCACCGCCGCTCGCCAAAGTCAAAAATCCGCTCGATCAGGAAACGATCGACCCACCGAGCGACTTCACCTTAACCCTGACCTCTTTGCTCATGGCTCATCGACTCGCATGGCTTCGGCTCTGCCCATTTGGGAGGCAAGCAATATTTTGACGCAGCGCGGTCATCTCCCCTGGCAAAACGATCCCGATGGCAAGCTCCACTACGCCAAAGACATTGATAACGGGCAGGGAGCAATTCACTTCTGGGTGACAGAAGACCTGGAAAATGATTACCCAGTCTCCCTGGCAGGGGCAGCCGCACTCGCCGTCGTGGATACCTTTGATATTCGGGCAGCCTGTATGCACCTGATTTATGCTGCCTGCGCGACTCAGTTTGCCAAGCCCTGGGAGCAGGAACTCGTAATTGACGATCGCCAGATCGAATCTTATCTTGGCTTAAAAAAACGGACTGACCTAAATCGACAGCAAAAGCTAGCCCTGATCGAAGAGATCGCCAAACAGCCCTGCAAAATCACAACCTTCATTTCCTACCCCAATCAGGGCAAGGTCAAAGGTTTCACCCTAGAAGAAGGACGGCTCTGGCACTTGCTGGGCACTCGCTACCACTATCAGCACGACCTCCTGAGCAACAAAGAACTCGTCGGCATTACCTTTGTGATTCGAGCCGGGCTTTGGGCAAAGTATTTTCTCAACGAAGAGGGACGACGCAAGCAAATTGCTCACTATCAGCACGGCATTCTTTCCAAGACGCTGCTGGAAAGTATCATGAGCCTCTGGCAGCATCGCGAAGGGGCTGCGCGTCTCATGGTCTGGCTATTGTTTAAGACTCAGTTCGATCGCCGCCATCCGCTCACGGTGCAAACCCTGATGGAGGTTGCCTACGGTCAAGAAAAAGTTCAGCAAGCGCGACTCAACAGCGAAGCCCGGAAGCGACTTTCCGCCAACTGGGACGAAGACCTCCTAACGCTGCACGAGCGGGGCTGGAAACTTCAGTTCGACCCAGAATCCTACCCGATCGAAATTCAACCCCCAGCATTTGGGCGAATGACCGCTCGCAAACCCAGAGGTTTCTTTGACAAGCTGCTGGCAGCCCGCCTGTGGATTACGGCTGAAGCAGGGACGATCGATCAAATCACTCCCTCTGAAGACGAAAACACCAACGCAGCTTTGCAAATCGAAGAAATCTCCAATCCCGTTGAACTAAGTGGATCACAGGTAAAGGATCTGCGCATCAAAAAGGGCTGGAGCCAAAGAAAACTCGCATCAATGACAGGAATCAGTCAGGGACTTATCTCACTGATTGAAAATGGAGAGCGGAATATTACCCCTGAGAATGCAGCAATCCTGCAACAGGTTTTGAGTTAGGAAGTTGTTCGAGCAGTCGCGACAATTACGCTGGACTGTCCCCTGGTTCCGAAATTGGGCGGAACCTTGCTTTAAGGATTCAAAGTCCCTCAGGACTGGGAATTTAGGGGGCAATGCAGGATCTCTGCAACTGCTCAAACAACCTCAAACAACATCACACAAAACCACGATCGCGCCAAAACTACTACTGAACCGAGGTTGTACCCGATTGTGGTGCAATCGCTCCAGCCGAGTTAACGCTGTTAAACCGCTGAGGAACCCGAGCAAACTGATAGTTCGTCAGACCAGATGCAGCCGTGAAGTGCTGGTTAATGATGGGCAAACCGCGATCGGCAAGCGCAACCAGATCAGGATTTTGACCAAAGGCAGCTTCGCGCTGATAAAGTGCTGCACTTTCCAGGTGAGCGTTAATGCCGCCCTCACTCAGAAATGCCTGGTCGAACTGCGCGCCTGAAAGCTGAGAGAGCTGTGCCATTGCCGCTTGGTATTTCGGAGCAGGTTCAGTGGGCAGCGTTACACCCACGGTCGGCGCGATCCGGGTTAGCTCTTGCTTCACCAGATTTTGCTCGTCGATCTCTGCCTGAGCAAACTGCTTCACTGCATCGCTGGTTGCCTTTTGCAGCGCAAGCTGAGAAATCATGATATTGCCGTTGCCAGCCTGAGCCGCTTCCAACATAAACTGCTGATCGATCGGGCCAAGCTGACTGGCGGGTTGAGCAGTGGTCGTCGCAGGGGCAGTTTCAGTGGGGGCAGTCGAAGTGGAAGGGGTTTGTGCCACAGAGCAGCCCACGGCGGCAAATAAGCCAATCAGGGCAAGGGCAAAGGACATGAAAACTTTTCTCATGACGGGTGAGGCTCCTAAACTTTAGAAAATTGAATCTGCTTTTCGAGATGGGGGTTGCCGGAAAGCATTTGTCTATTGTCTGTTTCCAATGTTTAGATTCCGATACAAAAACCCCTCTTTCCTTAGATGGGTTTCAGGTTTAATTGGCAGTGTTTGACCAGTACTTGCTTTGCTACGCTACTCCTATTGCTTGCTCCTGCACCTCCCTATTGCCGGCAGGGCACCACCGCAGCTCTCGCTCCAAATGTCCGTTAAACCACTGTGTCTAATCGGTAATCCCCAGATTTACCGCCCGTTTTCTCAAGAAGCTGGATAGACTCGATCGCGATCGACTTCTCCAATGCCTTTGCCATGTCATAGAGGGTTAGTGCTGTGACGGAAACTGCGGTAAGAGCCTCCATTTCAACGCCTGTTTCAGCTTTGGTTTTCACCGTTGCCTGAATCTGAAATCCGGGTAGGTCGGCATCGGGAATAATTTGCACCTCGACTTTTTGAATTGGTAAGGGATGGCAGAGCGGAATCAGGTTTGACGTTTGTTTCGCTGCCATAATGCCTGCAATCCGCGCTGTGGCTAACACATCTCCTTTCGGAGTATTGCCTGCCTGAATCGCTGCCAGGGTTTCCGGCTGCATTCTGACTCGCCCGATCGCAATCGCAGTCCGCACGGTTTGCGTCTTTGCAGAAACGTCAACCATTTGTGCCTGTCCCTGCTGATCCAGGTGAGTCAGCGAATTTGGCGAATGATTCAGATCATCTGAAAAGTTGGCGTTTGACATTTCTGCTGATTGTGTTACTATGAATTCTTGGCAAGGGCGTGTAGCTCAGTGGACTAGAGCACGTGGCTACGGACCACGGTGTCGGGGGTTCGAATCCCTCCTCGCCCGTAGGTGAATGACTGGATGAGGTGGACAAGTTAATGCCACCTCTTTTTATTATTCCTGGTTTTGTCCAGGGATGATTATTCCTGGTTTTGCCCAGGGAAATCCACTGCATAAAAATCCCCACCTCGACCCAGCCCAAACTGCAGCGAGTGGCGCAGATCTTTGCTCGATTGGGTCAGGAAAATCACCATGCTTAGCAGTGACAGTCCAGCGCAAACCGCGAAAACGCCTCGATAGCCACTGTTTGTCGCCAGCAGTCCAAACAAAGGTCCAGCGATCGCGATGCCTGCGTCAAAGCCTACCATGCAGAGTCCAAAGGTGCGTCCGCGCTCGTCTGGCTGGGATCGATCTGCCATTAAAGCCGCCATCATGGGAATCAGCGTTCCGGCAGCGGCTCCTTCCACGGCTCCCGCTAGCAAAAACATAGTGACGCTATTGGCTCGCCACAGCATCAGCATCGATAGCGTGTACAGCACCAGACTCATGCTGATAAATACGCCGCGCCCGTAGCGATCGGAGGCAGGACCAACCAGAAAGCGAATCGCAAAGCCGGTAACCGCTGTTGCGGTGTAAAACAGTCCGGCATTGAGGCTCACGCCGACTTCGCGAATATAGAGCGGTGTAAAGGTGCTGAGCGCGCCAAACGATAAACCGATCAGCAGCAGAACGATCGCCGGAATCCGAATGCGTGGCGTGAGCAGCAGTTGCCAAAACTGTTTGGGCTTGCCGGAGGGATCGGGTTTGATTTCTGATCGAGGTTCTCGTACCTGAGTTGTGCAGACTAGCCCCAAAATGCCTAAGCCACTGGTCAGGAGGAACGTTAGAGAAAAGCCCAGCCCCTCGTAGAGCAATCCCCCAAATGCCGGACCGAGTGCCATGCCGATCGGGTTGACCAGGCTCATGTAGCCAATCAGTTCTCCGCGATGCTGAGGGGGCGATAGGTCTATGACCAGGGCACTGTATGCCAGCGCAAAGGCAGCAATGCTGATGCCGTGAAACGCCCGAATGCCCATTAACAGCGGAATCGAATTCGCGATCACGTAGCCGATCGGCGCAAGGGTAACTGCCGCCATGCCAATCAGCAAAACGATTTTGCGTCCGCGACTGTCTGCTAAACGCGCCATCCATTCCCGGCTTGCCAGCAGTCCCACCGCAAAGCACCCCATCACAATGCCTACCGTTTGAGGCGTTGCGCCGAGTGATTCTATATACAGTGGCAGGGTCGGCAGATGGGAGGCTAACCCTGACCAGAAGAGAAGTCCGGCAACAAACAGCACCAGCAAATCGCGCCGAACCGAAGGATTGAGCTTGGTAAAAACGTTCAAGGCAGATTGATCTCGATCGTGTCTTTAAGAAATGTTGCTGTTTTCAATCATGCCGCGATCGAGCCAGTTTGACTAATGTACAGAGAAGGATTCCCTGGAGCC
>NZ_JACJOR010000168.1:0-8375 GCF_014695615.1 Leptolyngbya sp. FACHB-711 | reverse complement strand
AAGCCGCTTGTCGCGCAGCAAAACGTCTGAAAGGAACCAGACGATCAGTTCAGATGCATTGTCCAGCTTTGTTGCTTTTATAATTTCAGGAGATTTTTTGATCTCGATTTTAACTGCACCGTAGTCATCCTTTTTAGACTGACCTAAGCGATCGCGTCCGTTCAGTTGATTCCACCAACTGGCATCTTTCTGTTTCAATGCGTTCGCCAGTTCCCGTCGCAATCGTAGACAGGCTTGCAGATGAATTCCGGCAGGAATGGACTCGTAGCTGTATACACCGCCAACATCACTTGTGGGGCGTTGCACCTCGTCTTGAATGGTATTGTGGGTTTGCAGAACCAGGTCAACCCTTTCTGAGTAGGGTAAACTGCCAGGTTCACCCGTTGTAGATCCCAGATAACTGCCTGAAATTCGCTTCAGTTGTGCCTCCCTGGGTTCCTTCTCCTTGAGACGATTGTAAACTTTACCTTCCTTTAAACCTCCCCCCAGTTTTTGGGCAAAAAGTGCGAAGGGCACTGTCCGACCAGATTGACCATCAATCGCGATCGTTGCATTTGTGACTAGAAAATCCCCATGTGCGATCGTCCTGCCTAAATCAACTCCAAACTTACTCAGTTTCTGACTGACCAACCTCAGCAAATAGGTTCCTGGAATGTGGTCTAAACTCTCAGTGACATTACCAACGGTGCGCTTTGGGATAATTACTGGAGCAAGAGTTGTAATATCGAGCGCGACTTGAAGCCAGTCATCTGATTGAGCATATGGCTCTCCTGTAATCCTGATCGGTTCAGAGATAGATGGATCAGGCAGAGGGGGGGCATCAGGATTCTGTTCTAACCAATCAAGCCAAGGAGTGAGATGTTCTGTCATCCCATTAATTTGAACAGTTAGGCTGCATTTACCCGAACCGCGCCGCCGTTTTCCGCCAATTTTGTCAACTAACTTAGCGCCTGCTAGCAATAACGCATATGCCGCTGTTTTCTGTTTCTCTGTACTGGGCAGTTGAAGTTCACACTTGGCTGTTAAGGTACATCCTCCCCGCACCATTTCTTCGAGCCGCAAAAAGTCAGTTTTAGCACAGCCAGAACGAGTATCAATGCTAATTCCAGGCTTACCGAAAGTTATCACTGACTGCAATTCAGGCTTACTTGCCAATGCTTCAATTAGAGATTTAGGTAAATGAGCAGAGCGAATTGACAGTGCTGCCTCACGGGGTGCATTTTCTGTGACATTTTTTCCTAAAGCTGGTTGATCACCAAAAAGGTAGGTCACCCACTTTTGCCAAGAAGGGCGGGTGTGTCCCCGATCTTCCTCTTCATCCAGGGCTAAAGCCACCAATTCACAAGCATCCCGCCAAATTCCAGTCAGAGTCTTTGCTGGAATAAAGGGCAAATTGTCCTTGTCTCGCTGTACCAAGCGATCAATATCTCCAGCCCGCCCAGTCCCAGAACCAATATGCCAGTCGCTTTGCATTGTGATTAGGGCTGTAAAGGATGACTGGGGAGTCAATGGTGGGTTCGGTGAATTGGGCTTCCCAGAGGTTTTGGAACTGGAATTCGGCATACTCTTAGCTGGGGAGCGATGGGAATGCTGTTTGCTTTTTTTAAAGTTTTTCTTGTTCACTGCCCTAACCCTCAATTCCTAAAAAGTCAGCCGCATCAATCGCATCCAGTAATCGGGTCATGTAAATTCCAGATTCGGGTTCTTGCTGAAACAGGGAATCCGGATTTCCTTCAAAAACGCGGATGTCTTTATCATCAGAATTACTGCTACTGTAGCGATCGCGAATCAATAGATATCGGGCATCTGCTTGCTCCCGCTTACCTAGAAATAGTCCAGCTCTAAGTTCATGCATCTGGCTACTTGGCAGCTTACGCCGATTTTCTTCGTCCTTAGCGACAAGCGTTTGAACATTTTCTTTTAATGTTTCCCACCGATGAAACTCAGCCCAATCTGCTCCTTTTATTGCTAATGCCAGGTCGCTTTGAGGAGTCACTATATAGGGACGATTGACAAGATAAACCTCACTTCCATTCTCTTTACGCTTCAGCCTGTCACGAATCCTAGCAAGTTCTACAGCAGAACTGTCATACAGCACATGAAAATCCAGCGCTGAGCAAGGGTAAGGAATCAGCTTCTGAGGATTGGTGTCATCTGGCGTGAATATCCTCTCCTTCACCTGCTTAGCTGACTTCATCAACTTCTCTGCCAAGACATAACCCATTGATGTTGGAAAATGGGGCTTTGTAATGGAAATGCCTGCACAAGCTGACAATCGCCTTGTCTTCAGTGCTTTTTCGGCAATCTCTGGAATAATTTGCTTGTATTCCTTTAAATTTGCGATCGCTTCAGGAATTTCTCCTGCTGTCCATGTTTCCAGTCGCTGCAAAAAATGATGGACAAATGGCAGAGCGCACTTTCCATCACAGATAACGGTTAGATCATCTCCTCCCAAAATTAACGGCACCAGCGGGATTTCTAACGTTGTGTCAAGCTGCTTTCTGTTCTTAGTGTTTTGGATGGGCTTAATCGCATTTAGAGATTCAAGGAATGCCCGCTCAGTACAGATTTCAAGCGCAATTGAGAAACTTCTATACTTATCTACGTACTCGCGATCGCCACAGGTATATTTCTCAAAATTTAGGAATATCTCACCCAATCCATTACCATCTGCATGAATCACTGCTAGCCAGTCTAATTCCCGGTCAAACTTTTTTTGTAGCGCATTGACGGTAGCGAAGAGTCGAGTTGAACACCCATTATCTTTTAATAACCTGGTTATTCTTTCAAGCCCCTGCTCAGCAGTTGCCCGTTTGGATTGGGCAACAGTAGAAATAGGTTTCCCGTCAGAATCAACTTGAGAGGCTGGCAAGCCACTGGTTGTGCATTGGGCAACGATAGGAAGCTGGAGAAAACGTAGAGCAGGAGAAGGTTTTTGCGATCGTAGTACCTCAAACTCACGATGTACCCATTTATTTGCTTTTGCAATCCCTTGTGGCTCTTGTTTGTTAGCCCAGGTACTTTGCCACTCAAAAGGCTCTGAAATGACACCAGAAATGTCTAAACCTGGGGCAAAGCGCGTTGCTTTATGCGTAACGTATCGAATAATGTCTTTAGCAACTTCCTTATCTTTAGTTAAAAGCAACGCTTTGCCAGATGTGGCAATTACAACTTCTACTTTGACATCATCAGAGGACTCGATTGGTCGATTCTCATCAAAATCAAGTAATTTTATTCTAATTTCTTTGCTAGTTAAAGTCTTTTCATCTTCGTCAACTAATCTTCCAAGCTGAAGGCTTTGCTCTGAAGCACTTCTAACCTGATCGACTGCTTCCAGAACCCATTTAGTTCCTGCCCGATAGGTTAACTCAGAAGCTCCAATATTTTCTTTCAGCTTGTTTGTCGAAAAAATATAATTTTGATTCCCAGAGGTTTCAATTAAGACAAGGTACATTTCAGCCATTCTGCTTTACCCAATTAACAATCTTCTGTCCCAAAATTGGTAAATCCGATCGCCCAAACACGGCGATTCTCCGATTCCGGGTTGCCACCTCCAACTCCGATCGCAGTGAATCAGGGTGCTGATAGCAACAGACCAATGCAATTCGTGCTTCCGATCCTCCTAATTGCCGTGCCCGCACACTTGCCTCCATTAGCTTTTCCTTACACTGCGATCGACCTGTTGCTGTTGTGCAGGATAGGGCGAACAAGTGATATCCCTGCATAAACGCGACATCAAACTCAAACTTTGCCCAGTCCTGATAGGGTTTGAGAGGGTCACGGATATTAAACGAAATACGACTGTCATGAATATTCAGTAGTGGTGCAATTCGCTGAGCTTCACTGAGAGTGTAGTGTTCTAACCAAGTGCCATTTAGCCAAGCACAGAATTGAGTGATGCCGTTAAATCCTAGTTTAGGAGCTGCTTGTAGCCATAGTTCCTGAGTGTTGGCATGAAGATAGGCAGCGAATAAATCTTCGCGAATTACGGAGGGCAAAGAGGCGATCGCCAAGGGGGAAACCTTTTCGAGTTCCGCTTCGGTGCGCCAGTGGTTGTAAGCATCTTTCGTCTGAGGTCGCAATGTTCGATGGCACCAGTGTTGCCATGCTTTTCTCAGATCATGAGATTGATAAAATTGAACTAGTCTTGTCGCTGCTTCAGGCTGAATGGGACAATCACCTGGTGGATTGTTGGGCTGCCAGGACAGCCCGTGAAGACGAAATAGTTGTTCCAGAGTTAAGGGAGGCGACACCTTAAACCGAAGACTGGGAGCAACATCTTCGTCAATCATCAGTTCTAGTGTATTGGAATCCAGGTAGCTGAACTCTGCATTGGGTTGAACTGCTTCAATTGCTCGATAAGCATGAACCGCCATGACCTTTGTGCCACCCGTATAATTCATGCCTACCCGTCCTGTGAGAGGTTTAGCGATCGTCTGAATCTCTTGACGAATTACCGATGCTTCTGCATGGCTCTCACCCAGATTAATAAGCTCTGCTGGTTGAAACGAGGAAAATTCTTGAAGTACGTTTGCAAGATAATGTGCCTGCGCGTGAGTCCGTTTTGTGTGAATCAAATAAGGTACACCACGATCATTCAGAAGGGTTAACACAGCGATTAAATTGGGCAAAGGATTTTCACCCATTAATAGGAATAGATAGTGGCACTTGAAGTTCTCTATTCTGGCTAAGCTTTTGCTATTCATCCTTGATATCAATAAGAATTTATGGGTTGTGTTTAGCCATTTGAACCATCAAAGAAATGGGGATCTCTAGTAGCCAAAACACTCCTAGTTTTCCCTTCTCCCGCTAAAGCTCCGATCGTCGTTACAGGCGTTTATGTAATGCCCTGAATCGAGAGTGTTATGAGAGAAGTAGCCATTTAAGAAGACTCGATCGCATCGGGTTGCACCACACTCATTACTTTTTCCAATAGCGGTTCAGGCACATGGCACTCCTGCCCCCGAATCCAGGGTCCTGCAATTACCTCCAGATAGGGTTCTGTTCGCACAATTTCCAGACGTTCCTCTAGGACACTGTGAATGATGATCAGGGGGGTGAGTGAGGGACTGCAAAGGGTTTGCCAAGCCTTGATTCTGTTGGGGTCACGGCTAATTACAATGTAGTGCGTACATTGCTCTACAACAGGTAGCTTAATCGGATCAGGAATACCACCGACATCAACGAGTGTTAGATCAATTACCCGACGAATCTTTTCCGCTTCTGCTGCCCGATTGCGAAAAAACTCCTGGATTTTGGCATCCGATTCATCCTGATGGTGCAGTTTAAAGTTATTTTCGCGTCGGAGTTGCTCAACTAAATCCGTATTCTCGGTTTCATAGGTGTGATTGCCTTCTCCGTCCCAATTGGCACGGTAGATGTGCGTCTTTAGATTGAATTGACGTTGAACCAGATGACGCTGGAGGGCATGGGAAAACACACTTTTACCACTTTTCGGGGGTCCACCAATAAGAATGGCAGGCTGGGCAACTTGATTTAGTTCAAGCTGAATTGCATCACCAGGAACGTATTGCGATGTATGACTACAGACCACTACTGCTGATTGGGTGCGTAAATCATAAGTCGCAACCCAGGGAGCCGATCGACACTGATCGATCAGGCAGGCGTACAACCAAATGGGCGCAGATCCGAAAATAATCACCTCTTGCTGTAAGTCAAGCGTATCCGGTAGGGAGAGGGATTCCAGGGCATCCGGTTGAATACACCGCAGGGGCGCTAACAGGTCAATGACTAAAGTTTGACAGGGTTTGTGATTCGCGAGAAGCGTAATGACCTGGAGTTTGACTTCAGACTGGGATGCCAAGCGAATACTGGGTGGAGCAACCATTACCTCATCTCCTTTTACCGTAACGTCAAACGATTGGAAGGCAACTCGATCGGAAGTACCTGACTAATACTGACCGCATGGGTATGGGTGGAAACGACCACTCCGCCTAAACGGGTGTCATAGCAAGCCACCCAAGCACAAGGGTGGCACTCATGCACCAGATAGCCATACAGCCAAATTGGTCCTTTGCCTTCAATCACCACGCCTTGCTTAAAATCAAGGTTAGTGGGTAGGCATAAGCCTTTCAGGTCAGCGGGAGTAATAATGCCATCGGCAGTCATGATCTGAAAGTGCAGGTGTTGATAGGGAAGCCCGTCGATCGTTTGATGAGGAATAACTTCCAGTTGAATGGGGTGCATACACCGTCAACAGAAATGAGATGATGCTACTTTAACAGTGGGCTGGAAGGAGCGGCTTCCTAGATGAAGAAATTGGGTTGAGTTGAGAGGTTTCTTTAATGTCCAACACAATTGTTCATGCAGATACGGGCGATCGCTTCCCTGTCTTGAATGAACTGCGTCCGGATTTAGAGTTGCTGCGCTGGTTGGCACGCGGGTCACTCAAACAGAATCTACTGCGAGCGATTCGGCTTTGGGTATGGTTGCGCTGGCTGTATGGGGACGATCAAACGCTGAGTGATCCGTTTACCTTTGCCGACTGCCGAGGTTTGTTTTTTAGTGCTTCCCATCCGAAAGGCGAACAGGCTCCTGATTTGCACGATCCCAAATGTCCCTGTGCGCGAACGGCAGCTCAGTGGTTATTTAATGCTCAAATGGGTCTGTCAGAGCGAGAGTGGCGACAAGACCTCCAGCAATATGAAGCGATATCCAAACCGGATTTGAACCAGTTGTTGAATAGCCGATTGTTTGCCGTGACTCGTCGCTCCCTCACCGCAGACCTGCAAGAATTAGCCAAGCTGGGCTGGTTGCACTATTTAGAACGCGATCGCCACTATCGACGGGTAACTCAGTTTCCTGCTTATCCAGGTGCAAAGCAGTTGGCGAAGTTGTCCACCGTCCAGGCGATCGATCCTCTGGAACTCTTTCAACCTGACTTGGGAACGATTGTGCAAAACCATGCGGGCAATGTGAGAGGAATTCAGCGTTTCTTTCTGCATTTAGATTACATTACGCCATTCCATAAACTGGATCAGGTCGATGATTGGCAAGAGGAACTCCGCCAAGTCTGGCAGCAAGATCCCGTTCCACCCTTGCAGTTAACCTATCAGAGTGCCCGTCATCAAACCACTCTCACCCCGATTGTCTATCCAGTTTGTATTTACTATGCTCAGCGATCGGTTTACCTCTGTGGCTTCAGTCCTGAGTTATCGCATCAGTGGTATAACTTTCGTCTCGATCGAATTCAACACTGTTGTTCTCTGGATTGGACCGATGCCGCGATTCCCGCAGCATTGCGCCTCTTCTATCAGAAGGGGCAACTTCCAGACCCGTCGTATATTCAAATAGAACTCGATAAAGCCTGGGGCTTTGATTTCTATCTCCAACCGCAACAGATGGTGTTACGCTTTAACCGCGATTTTCACGATCGCTATATTGTCGATACCTTTCGGCATTCCACCTTTAAGGCAATCGATCGATCAAGGGTGATGCAGCTGATGCGACAACACAAAGATGGGGTGCAACGAGAGACCATGCTGCAAGTTCTCCAGATGCGATCGCTTAAGGATGCCTATTATCAGGTGTGCTACCGTGATGGCGATACGAATATTCGGCATCGGCTGCGGGCTTGGCGACCCCATGTAGAGGTTTTGCTGCCCTGGAGTTTACGACAGGAAATTGCCGAGGAAGTTCAGGCAGAATTTCAGTTTTATCACGGTGAATCATATGACTCATACTCCACTAACTGATCGCTTTGAACAAGCGTTAGTCCTGGCACATCGGCTTCATGCCAATCAAGTCCGAAAAGTAAGCGGTATTCCCTACATTGCCCATCTCCTCAGTGTCACGGCATTCGTTTTGGAAGATGGTGGAACTGAAGATGAAGCGATCGCGGCATTGTTGCATGATGCGATTGAAGATCAAGGCGGGCAGGCGATTCGAGCGGAAATTCAGACCCGATTCGGAGATCGGGTGGCAGCAATTGTGGAGGGTTGTACTGATTCAGCCACGGTTCCCAAACCTCCCTGGAAAGAACGCAAGCAGCACTATCTTGAAAACCTTCGAGCGGCATCGCCTGAAGTAGTGCGCGTATCGCTGGCAGATAAACTTCATAATGCCCGATCGCTGCTTAGAGATTGGCGAAAGTTCGGTTCATCAATTTGGCAGCAGTTTAGCAGTGATTCAGAACAAAGGCTGTGGTTTTATCAGGAATTAGTTTCGCTCTATAAAGCAGCAGATGCAGGGGGGATGAGTGAGGAATTTGCGCGAACGGTTGAAGATTTGCGTGATTTAGATCGCTTGAGTTTGCCTTGACCCATCTTTGTCTCTCGACAATAGGAGAGCATTTGATTACGATAGAGGCATAATTTTTCGCGAACCGAAGCGAGGGCGAAAACCCTGGGGGGTTT
>NZ_JACJOR010000167.1:0-5392 GCF_014695615.1 Leptolyngbya sp. FACHB-711 | reverse complement strand
GCTGAAGCCGCCGCACCCAGCACTGCCACAGTCTTACCGCGCAGTGCTTCAAAATCAATGGCATCGGCGGTATGGGCGTACAGCGTGCGGGGTAAGTCAGCCAGTACTGGAGGGATGTATGAACCACCAGTACCAGCCACGCCATTGGCGAAGATAATTTTGCGTGTAGTCTCCACCTTTGGGACACCATTTACCTCAAGGTGTAGACGGAAGAAACCTGTGGCTGGCTCTATCCGTACCAACTTCGTCTGGTAACGAACCTGGATACCGAGAAAATGCCGATACCAGCTGAGGTACTCAGCCCAAGTCACCCGCTCAATGCGATCGATCTCTGCATAAGCTGCCGCACCATGCCGCGCTTCGTACCAAGCCTGGAAGGATAATTCTGGGATTCCTAGTTCTGGACCAGGCAAATTCTTTGGCGTGCGGAGCGTTCTCATCCGCGCTCGCGTCAACCACACGCCTGCATGAGCTTCGTCATCTGCTGCATCGATCTCTGTCACGTCACCGATTCCAGCACGCCGCAGCGCAAATACAAAGGTGCTACCGCTGCCGCTGCCACCGATTATCGTGACATTGTGATCGATGCCAGGGCGATCGGATACCCAGTTCTCGGGATCGGGACCAAGCAGGCGTAGTGCCTCACAGGCAGCAAAATTGGAATCGATCGTTGTTGTCATGTCGATCTCCTCAGATCTGGTCGCGATGGATAAGAAATTGGAGAAGAATGGAATAGCAAACAACTAACTTGTTACCAGGTTCTTGTTTGCGGATTTGGATGCGCTAGAACGTGTTATGAACTTGTTAGGCTAGGTAAACTAAAGAGAAACCTGAGTAACTTGCATTAACAATGGCTACTGTCAATTGCTCAATGTTCTAGCGATCAATATAGCAAGTCCCCCTTGTCGATAATTTCGCTCAGAGGCAGGAACAACCGGTTGATTGCGATTGTTAGGTACTTCAGCAGAAATGTCGTAACTCATTCTTAATTTGAAGAATGGAGCATTCACGGTACAAACAGCACGGTGACATCTCTTTTTTTCAAACCTACAATTGTTTGTAGGTTCTCGTTTGTATGTTCTTAATGTAAAAGGCAAACTCAAATCTGTCGCCAATTCAGAGTTTATGTTTTGAACCACAAGATGATCGCTATTTGAGCAATCTCAGGTGTTGGCATAACATCCACCTTAAGTTTAAATTTATCAACCACCTCAAGTTCACATCACTAGGCTACAAGCTGGTGATTCCTCGCTTTAAAGCAATAATGGTCGCTTGCGTGCGGTCTTTCGCTCCCAGTTTGCTCAAGATATGGTTGATGTTCGATTTGACGGTGCTTTCAGCAATATTCAAAGCAGCGCTGATTTGAATATTGCTCATCCCCTGAGCTACCAACTGAAGGACTTCTAGTTCGCGACCGCTCAACTCTGGATGGTTTATCCGCTGCGCTAGTTTAGCGCCAACATGAGTGGGAATGTACTGCTGACCCCTGTGAACAACATGAATAGCACTAAGGAGTTCGTCAGGTTCGGCATCCTTAAGTAGATAGCCTTTGGCTCCAGCGCGTAATCCCCGATAGATATCTTCATCTCCATCGTAAGTCGTCAGGATAATAATGTGGGCATGGGCAAACTCAGCACAAATTGCCATCGTTGCATCCACACCACTCACCTGCGGCATCCGTAAGTCCATTAAGGTGACATCGGGCTGTAGCTGGCGGTATTGGTCGATCGCTTCCTGCCCATTACCCGCTTGACCCACCAGCATCATGTCTGGTTGATTGTCAATCATTGCAACCAGTCCTTGTCGCACAATTGCGTGGTCATCAACAATCAAAACGCGAATAGCTGTGGGCTGACTCATGTTGCTGCCTCCCGTTGTATAGATACGATCACTGCTGTTCCCTGCCCCAATTGGCTCTCGATCGAGAGCAGGGCGCCAATGTGTTCCGCTCGTTCGGTCATACCCAATAACCCAAATCCCCGGCTGAGAGTGGTAGTGTTAGCTTCAAAGCCTCGTCCATTGTCTTTAATGCGTAAATGGCACGAGGTGGGTTCATAAACTAATTCAATCTGAATTTCCTTCGCCTGAGCATACTTGATTGCATTGGTAAACGCTTCCTGTCCAATTCTCAAGAGGTTATTCTCAGCGTCAGCGGGCAACGCATAGGGCGTGCCGATCACCTCATAAGTCAGGCAGGATTCTGTTGAGGATTGCATCATAGCAACAAATTGCTCCAGCGCTGTCCACAAGTTGCCATCTTCTAGTAACTGAGGACGCAATGCTGCAACGGAACGTCGAGCCTCTATCAGTCCGTTACGAGCCAGCTCACGCACGATGTCAATGTGAGTTTGTACGGCTTCTGGTTTAATGGTCACTAACTGAGAAACAGTTCCCATGTGAACCAGAACACCTGTAAAGGCTTGCGCTAGCGTGTCGTGGATCTCGCGCGCCATGCGGTTACGTTCTTCTAAAATTGACGCTGCTTCAGCACGTTTGCGATCGCTAATATCCAGAATCACCCCCAACATTCGTACAGGCTGTCCAGCTTCGTTATAAATGCCTCGCCCCCGACCCACCAACCAGTGAATAGTCCCATCCGGATAAATCACTCGATATTCAGTTTCAAAATCGGTATGGGTTGCTAGTGCGACCGCAACTGCTTGCTCGACTCGCTCAATATCCTCTAAGTGAACCCGATCGCGCCATGCTTGATAGCTGCTCTTCACTTCCCCAGGAACTAACCCCAGCAATCGAACGTGATTATCATTCCACTCGGTTATATTCTCTACGATGTTCCAATTCCAACTGCCGATATAGGAAAAGTCCATGGTCAGTCTGCGTTGCTCTTCGCTCTGTCGCAAGGCGTTTTCAACTTGCTGGCGCTCTTCGATCTCCTGGGAGAGCAGCAACGTTCGCTCAGTGACTTGCTGTTCTAAGGTCTGACTGTATTCGGATAAAAGCTTCTCTGCTTGCTTACGGTCGGTGATGTCTTGAAAGGCTGCGATCGCATACAGAATGTTGCCAGATTCATCAAAAATTGGAGTTCCCCAACTTTCAATCGGAATGATGCGATTCCCCTGATGAATTTCGATATCATCTACACTGCCCTGTTCGCCGTTTAGTGCTCGTATCATCATCAGTTGTTCAGTTGGGTAGGGGCGATCGGTTCCTGCCACATAGAGTTGATAGGCTTCGGCAATTTGTTCTGGGGAGACAGACGGCAGCACGCCTTTGCCCAAAAGTTGGATTGCCTTCTGATTTGCGTAATAAGGGTGACCTGTTGCGTCCAGAACCGCAATTCCTACCGGAATCGACTCTAAAATTTTCTGAAGGCGGGTTTCACTTTGGGCGAGAGTCTGGTTTAAAGACTGCATTTTAGCAAATGCGATTTGAAGCTGCTGTGCCATCTGGTTAAACGATCGAGCTAGTTCACCCAAATCACCCGATCGCTCAATTTCTACCGTCTGATCCCATGCACCGTCTGCTAGCGCTTTTGCTGATTGGCTGACGCTGACAATTGGTTTAGTGATCCACCGTGCAATTAAAATGCAGATCGCAATGCCAAGCAGCAAAGCGGCAATACAAAGCAGAATCGTCGTGTGAATGTTCTGATTAATCTTTGCCATAAAATCGGATTCAGGCAGCACCGTGACAATCAGCCAATCTAGCCCACGAGTATCTTTGAATGGCATTACCTGAATTAACTGCCGCCTGCCATCGAAATTAAAATCAAGCTGTTCCGCCGTTTGGATCTGCCACAAATTGCTGAAATGATCGCGCAAATAAGCAGCAGTCGCTCGCACGGTGGGGTTACGGCTCTCAACTGCAGACAATCGATTTGCCACCGCTCCACTACTGATAATCGCCTCTCCGGTGGAGGTAGCAACCAGTTGTCCCGATCGCTCTAGAATAAAGGCGATGCCTGTTTTACCGATTTGCAGGCTCGCTAAAAAACGGCTCATCTCATTAGGCAGAAATACATCGGTGGCGCAGACTCCCAACAGCGATCGATCAGCAGTGCTATAGACAGGCGTACTGGCAGTGATCGTTGGCAATTGGCTGGCAAAGTCGGCATAGATTCCACTCCAAACCGGTTCGCCTGCCGTCACTGCTGCTTTAAACCAGGGACGAAGCCGCGCATCGAAGGTTTTGTTACCTTGACTGACTAACTGGTCTGGCTGGCCATTGCGATCAAGGCTGTAGCCGTAGAGTTTATGATCTGTAGCAACATTACTCGATCGCAGTTCAATTGAGTTATCGGCAGGGCTGCGCCGCACTCCCAAAAGAGACCCGTTGCGATCGCCACAGTAGATATCACTCACCATTGGATAAATCTGAATTTGCTGCCAGAGTGGAAACTCACCTTTGACGGCGCTAGCGTCAATTTTTCCCTGAGCGAATGTGCTGGCATTGAGCCGATTGATGTTATGGGGTATCTCGGTGTAGGTTTGTAGCTTGCCTTCGATCCGGTTCGTCAGTTCGCGCCGTAGTTGACTGGCGAGATCGTTGATAGCTTCCTGTCTATTTCTGAAGGAAAAATACCCCACTAGTCCGACCGTCACCAACGTTTGCAGCACAAACGGCACAATCAAAACCGTCTGCAATGGCACCGTTCTAGAAATTTGAGCTACAACTTGCTTGAGGAACGCATTGGATAAGGAAATCATGATAAGAGCCGCACTGATGCAGTTGATTAACGAAACTACTAGTCGTGGAAAGCTTTAGTGATCGCAATGAGTAACGGCTCAAACTCTAAAGCGTCTGTATACTGCACGCCATTGATGAACAAAGCTGGAGTGCTAATCACCCCACTATCCATGCCGCTGGTAATGTCTTGATTGATATGAGCGACGTACACTTTCCGGGCAATGTCTCGAAGAAATTGAGTCACATCAAGCCCTAAACTGTCAGCGTATTCTGCTAAATCTCCATCCCCAGCTCTTGCTGATGCTTCAATAGCATCTCGTGCATCTGCCTAAACTGCCCTTGTGCTGCTGCCTTTTGAGCTTGAGGATGGATATGAGATTGAGGAAAATGTCGGAATATAAAGCACAAAGAATTTTCCCCGGATAAGGTCGCCTCAAACTCGCGTTGAATTGCCTGAATTGAGATGTAAAGTTCACCACATTGAGGACATTGATAATCCCCATACTCAACCAGCACAACATGGGCATTCAATGATCCTTGCCGATGGTCTTGCTCACAAGGGAGTACAACTAATTGATTGCGTTCACTCTGTATCTCCGTTGGAGAATCGCTAAGTGCATCGTCAGAAATAATATCGCTCATTCTAAATTCTTGAGGAAAAAAGATTCATCGCGTGTACTCTGAAATCTTTTCTCTTCAACCCTACAATCATTTGTATGGGTTTAGTGTATGAGGCTTGCTTAGG